>NZ_JBHSEL010000001.1:0-192443 GCF_042653845.1 Daeguia caeni
TCCTTTGATAAAGCTATGATGAGCCGAAAACCCTCTCTTCTCAATTAATACAATTTGGTCTCATGGGCGTTGATGTCGGACACAATCCACTATACCATCGGTTCCCGAAATCGAGATTCGATAATGGGACCGGCTTTGAGGACTTCAGCAGATGGAACATCAGGAGCTCCTCTCCGGATTCATTCGGCTCCACGTCCTGCACCATGCCGCCGAGGGCGACCTGTACGGACAGTGGATGATCGAGGAACTGGCTCGGCATGGCTACCGCGTCAGCCCGGGCACGCTCTACCCGATGCTCCACGCGATGGAGCGCAAGGGGTATCTCGAATCCCGCACCGAACGGGCGGGCCGCTCGCATCGGCGCATCTACAGGGCGACGCCCTACGGGACCGAGGCGCTGAACCTCGCGCACGACAAGATCCGGGAGCTATTTCGTGAGGTCGTTCCGGGAAGCGACGGCGCCTGAGCGTGCCGGCCCGCAGGGCTCGGCGGGCGAGGTGTTCCGGGCTTTTCTGAAGCTCGGGCTCACCTCGTTCGGCGGCCCGATCGCGCATCTCGGCTATTTCCGCGACGAGCTCGTCACACGACGCAAGTGGATCGACGAGGCGGGTTATGCCGACCTCGTCGCGCTCTGCCAGTTTCTGCCCGGGCCGGCCTCGAGCCAGGTCGGCTTCGCGCTGGGCCTGCTTCGCGGCGGTCCGCTCGGGGCAGCCGCGGCGTGGGCGGCGTTCACGCTGCCGTCCGCTCTGCTGCTCGTGCTCTTCGCGTTCGGTGCATCCGCCTTCGACGGGCCGATCGGAGCGGGCCTCCTGCACGGGCTCAAGATCGTCGCCGTGGCGGTTGTCGCGCAGGCTGTCTGGGGCATGGCCCGAACGCTCGCGCCCGATCGCGGGAGGGCCAGCATCGCCCTTGCGGCGGTGCTGATCGTGGTCTTCGCCGCCGGATCGGTCGGACAAATCGTGGCCATCGTCGTCGGCGGTCTTGCCGGTCTCTGGCTCTGCCGGGGCGGCGCCGCTCCGACGACGGGGCATCTGACCTTCGCGGTCTCCAGGACGGTGGGAGCCGCTGCGCTCGGACTGTTCTTCCTGCTGCTGTTTCTTCTGCCGGTCCTGTCGACAGCGGCGGGATCGCAGGGGCTGGCGCTCTTCGACGCTTTCTATCGGGCGGGCTCGCTGGTGTTCGGCGGCGGTCATGTCGTCCTGCCGCTGCTCGAGGCGGAGGTGGTCCGGCCCGGCTGGGTCGGCGAGGACGCGTTCCTGGCCGGATATGGCGCGGCGCAGGCCGTTCCGGGGCCGCTCTTCACCTTCGGCACCTATCTGGGCGCGGTCATGGTGCCGGAGCCGAACGGCCTTGCCGGCGCGGCCATCGGCCTCATCGCGATCTTCCTGCCCGGGTTCCTACTGCTGATCGGCACGCTTCCCTTCTGGGACGCCTTTCGGACGCGGCCGCTGGCGCAGGCGGCCATGCGCGGCGCAAACGCCGCCGTCGTCGGCATCCTCGGCGCGGCTCTCTATGATCCCGTCTGGACGAGCGCGATCTTCAGCCCGCAGGACTTCGCGCTTGCTCTGGTGGGGTTCGTGCTGCTGACCGTGTGGAAGGCGCCGCCGTGGGTAGTGGTGGTGCTGATCGCGACAGGCGGGATTGCGCTCGCTCTCCTCTGATCACCGGCATCGGTCCGCGCCTCAGCGCTGCAGGATCAGCCGTGCGCCGAGCTGACACCGCGGGGCGGCCGCAGGCGGGATTGATCTCGCTCTACATCTCCACTATTGTGGAGAGATGGAAAAACAGGCCACACTCGCTGCGCTTGCCGCGCTCTCGCAGGAGACGCGTCTCGACATCTTCCGCCTGCTGGTGGAGGCCGGTCCGGAAGGGCGTGCAGTGGGGCGGATCGGCGAGGCGCTGGATCTCCCTTCGGCCACGCTCTCGTTCCACCTCAAGGAACTGAAGCACGCCGGGCTGGTGACGGTCCAGCGCGAAGGACGCTCGCTGATCTACTCAGCGGACTTCGCCACCATGACAGGCCTCATCGACTATCTGACCCGCCACTGTTGCGCCGGCGATCCGGCAGCATGCGGGATCGCCCCCTCGACGCACGCCGCCCGGAAAGAGACCGCATGACCACCAGGATCTATCACAACCCGAACTGCGGCACGTCGCGCAACGTGCTGGCGCTGATCCGCAACTCCGGCGATGAGCCGGAGGTTATCGAGTATCTGAAGACGCCCCCGAGCCGCGAGCGGCTCGGGGCGCTGATCGCCGCGATGGGGATCCCCGTGCGCGACCTCCTGCGCCGGAAGGGCACGCCCTACGACGAGCTCAAGCTCGATGCCCCCAAGTTCTCCGACGACGAGCTGATCGACCTGATGCTGGAGCATCCCATCCTCATCAACCGCCCCATCGTCGAGACGCCGCTCGGAACACGGCTCTGCCGCCCCTCCGAGGCGGTGCTCGACATCCTGCCGAACCCGCAGCGCGGGGAGTTCCGCAAGGAGGACGGCGAGCTCGTGGTGGACGCCGACGGGCGCCGCGTAAACGAGAGCCCCGCCCGATGAGCAACGACACCTACGCGCCCACGGCCGAGGCCATCGCAGCGGCGCCTGCCGGCATCGGCTTCTTCGAAAAGTGGCTCTCTGTCTGGGTGGCGCTCTGCATCGGTGCCGGGCTGCTGCTCGGCAACGTGCTGCCGGGCCTGTTCGAGACGCTCGCCGCGCTCGAGATCGCGTCCGTCAACCTGGTCGTTGCCGTCCTGATCTGGGCGATGGTCTATCCGATGATGGTGGCGGTCGACTTCGCGAGCCTGCGCCACATCGGCGATCGGCCGAAAGGGCTCGTGCTGACGATCGTGGTGAACTGGCTGATCAAGCCCTTCACCATGGCAGGGCTCGCCGTCCTGTTCTTCGAGGTTCTGTTCGCGGACCTGATCGCACCGGCCGATGCGCAGCAGTACATTGCCGGTCTGATCCTGCTGGGCGCGGCACCCTGCACCGCGATGGTGTTCGTCTGGTCGCAGCTCACTCGGGGCGACGCCACCTACACGCTGGTGCAGGTCTCGGTGAACGACGTCATCATGATCTTTGCCTTCGCGCCCATCGTGGCGCTGCTCCTCGGCGTCACCGATATCGTCGTGCCCTGGGAGACGCTCATCCTCTCGGTCGGGCTCTACATTCTGATCCCGCTCGCTGCCGGCGCCGCCACGCGCCAGTGGCTCGCGCGGGGCCGCCGGGGGGCGGACGCCGAGGCGGCGGTCGCGCGCTTCACGGCGGCGGTCAAGCCCTTCTCGGTGCTCGGCCTGCTGGCGACGGTCGTGCTTCTATTCGGGTTTCAGGGGCAGATCATCCTGGAGCAGCCGCTGCTGATCGCGCTGATCGCGGTGCCGCTCCTGATCCAGTCCTACGGCATCTTTGCGCTGGCCTATGCTGCGGCCTGGGCGTGGCGCGTGCCCTTCAACGTCGCCGCGCCCTGCGCGCTGATCGGTACGTCCAACTTCTTCGAGCTCGCGGTGGCCGTCGCGATCAGCCTCTTCGGACTGCAATCCGGCGCTGCGCTCGCGACCGTGGTCGGTGTTCTCGTCGAGGTTCCGGTCATGCTGTCACTTGTCGCCTTCGCCAATCGGACTTGTCACCATTTTCCCGCGGATGACGGAGGCGCGCGGCATGGTTGACCATCCCGTCCCGATCGAAGACCTGCCGAACATCGACCCAGCATCGCTCCGGCCGATCGACGTGGCTGCGCTCGCCGGGCCCGGCGCGCCGGCGCACCCGCCCCGCATCCTGATGCTCTATGGATCGCTCCGGACGCGCTCCTACTCGCGCTTTGCCTCGGAGGAGGCGGCGCGCCTGCTGCGCTGGTTCGGCGCCGAGACCCGCGCCTTCAACCCGTCCGGCTTGCCGCTGCCGGACGCGGAAGACCCCGACCACCCGAAGGTCAGGGAGCTGCGTGAGCTCGCCACTTGGTCGGAGGGCATGGTCTGGTGCTCGCCCGAGCGGCACGGCGCGATGACCGGCGTCATGAAGGCGCAGATCGACTGGCTGCCGCTGTCGCTCGGCGGCGTGCGGCCGACGCAAGGCAAGACGCTCGCGGTCATGCAGGTCTCCGGCGGCTCGCAGAGCTTCAACGCCGTCAACCAGATGCGCATCCTCGGCCGCTGGATGCGCATGGTGACGATCCCAAACCAGTCCTCGGTGGCGAAGGCGTGGGGCGAATTTGATGAGGGCGGCCGCATGCGGCCGTCGCCGTACTACAATCGCATCGTCGACGTCATGGAGGAACTCGTGAAGTTCACCCATCTCACGCGCGGCCGTTCGGCCTATCTAACCGACCGCTACTCGGAGCGGGTGGAAAGCGCTGAGCAGCTGTCCAAGCGCGTCAACCAACGCTCGATCTAGCATTTTCCTCTGCCGCTGAGGTGCTTGCGCGGAGCGGGGCCATTAATATCGCAGCATCGCACTCACTGAGACGAGGCGCTTGTCGACATCATCGCAAGAGGCGCAGCGGGTCGCTCCCGACCAACAACTACGAAGAAGCGCTACATTGCGTTGATCGACGCAGCGCGCGTGGTCAGTCGAGGAACTCGGGCTACCCCCGGACGCGTACGCCATCACCGACCGCGCCCCGTCACGCCAGAGCGCCATGAGGACCAGTACTTTCTCGATGGAGAAACCGTGCCCCTGAACGGGGCGGATAAAGCGCAACGTGTGACGCGCCGCAGGTCTCCTCTGGGCCGGGGGCCAAGCATCACCCTTGAAACGCCCGCTCATGAGGGAAATCGCCTTCCTTCAGATATGCAACTTCCGCCCGCGACGAGCGGCGGCCAAGAACCGGATTGCGATGGGGATGACGGCCGAACGCCGCGATCACTTGCTTCACGTCCAGGGCCTGCTTCACGAGCGAACGGTAAATCGGCTGCAGGTGCGTGGGGGCTTCTGCGGCGATCTCCTCGCGAAGTCCGATGAGAAGGTCCAGGCGCTGGAGATGGTCTGGCCCTTCGCAGTGGCCGAGTGGCAGACCATGAACGACCTTGAACCATGGCGTTGATAGCGCGGCGTAGTGGCCATTCAACAATCCGTTCATTGCCAGCGCCAGCGCCGCCTTGTCCTGCGCGAAAGCGTGGGCATTGCCTCGCCAGACCGATCGCGAGAACTGATCGAGCACGATGATGAGCGCGAGCCTGCCTTCGGGATCGGAGGCCCAGTGGTCAAGATTTCCCGCGGCTCCTTCAACTGTGAGTTCCGCGAAGCGGGCCGTGATTTCGTCGTCCGCGCCGCCCCGCATCCGCCAAGACCAATGGCTGCGATGGACGTCCGCATCTATGTCGAGCGAGTTCCCCTCAGGGAACCAGAATTCGAGTACGACCTGCCATTCATTGCGTTTGTTCGTGTTCTTCATCGCAAAATGTGTGCGCCGAGGGACTGAACATCGAGACTAACGCCCATCCATGTCAACAGGTCCAAAACGAAACACTCCATTTGGCCAACAGGTTTATACGAGGCCAATGTGGAGGCAAATTCAGGCCAGCTGGTGTCGCAGCAGCACGCGGACTGGTCATCCACACGTGATGGACCTATGGTTAAAGAGGCCTGCCAAAATACAAGGAGCACACCATGCGCGGATTTGTCGATGACATCGAAAAGTTGACCGAGGAGAACGCCGACTATCGGCGGGTCCTCTATACGGCGAGGAACATGCAGTTGGTCCTGATGGCGCTACAGCCCGGCGAAGAGATTGGCGAAGAGGTCATGACGGTGGCGACCAGTTCTTCCGTGTCGAGAAGGGGCAAGGCGAGATCCTGATCGATGGCGTCGTCCATTCGACCAAAGGCGAAGCCGACGCTGCCCACGAGCACTTCGACGGAAAGACGACCGAAGAATAGCTCGGCTTTGCCGACTCTGTCGGAAACCGGCACCAGTCTCACTGACAGGAGCCAGCGGCGACCATCGTCGAACGTTCATGATCTCGTCGCTACGGCGGGCGGCGCGCGTTGTTGCGCCCGGAAGCATAGTTTCGGCATGAGAGCCTGCGCCGCGATTAGGAGATGAAGTGGGAAAAACATTCGAGATCGATCGTTCGTTCGTTTTGACGGTCCTGACCGTCGCTGGGATGCTTCTGGCCATACTCGCTCTTTGGCCGCTGCAGGGTGCCGCCGCCGCGTACTTTTCCCTCGCAGGTCTGTTGCTCGTTTATCTAGCGGGCGGACTGCCAGCCGCTTGGCGGGCGGCCGCCACCTTGTGGGAGGAGCGGATCCTCGACATCGACCTCTTGATGGTCGTTGCAGCGGTCGCGGCTGCGGCCGTCGGGGCGCCTTTCGAGGGCGCCGTCCTGCTGACGCTCTTCAGCATCTCCACGACGCTGGAGGAACGGGCGCTCGGCCGCGCGCGCCGGGCCATCGAGGCGTTGATGGAGCTTCGGCCGGAGACGGCACTTCGCAAGGCGCCGGACGAGTCAGTCTCGGAAGTCCCTGCTGCCGATCTTCAGGTGGATGACGTCGTGGTGCTGCGGCCTGGCGCGCGGGTTCCGGCGGACGGGGTGATCGTCAGCGGCCGGGGCTCTCTCGATGAAGCCCATATCACCGGCGAGTCCATGCCCGTCGCCAAACAACCCGGCGCCCCGGTCTTCGAGGCGACGGTCAACCTCGACGGCGTGCTCGAGATGGCCGTAACGAAGACGATCGAGGAAAGCACCGTCGCCCGCATGATCGCACTCGTGACCGAGGCGCAGGCGGCCAAGGCTCCGTCGGAGCGCTTCAGTGCCTGGTTCGGGCAACGCTACACGGTCGCGGTCATGGTCGGAGCCGTCCTGGCCTTCGCCGCGTTCTACTGGCTGGGGCGCGACTGGGAGGAGGCGCTCTACCGATCAGCGACCCTGCTGGTAGCGGCGAGCCCCTGTGCAATCGTGATCTCCGTCCCTGCCGCGATCCTCTCCGCCCTGTCGGCTGCCGCACGCGGAGGTGTATTGTTCAAGGGCGGCGCCGCGCTCGAGACGCTGGCGGCGGTCGACACCTTCGCCTTCGACAAGACGGGAACGCTGACGACCGGCAGGGCCTCGATCACGAAGGTGGTGGCGCTCGACGGCAATGAGCGACGCTTCCTCTCGCTGCTGGCTGGACTTGAGGCCCACTCGGAACATCACAGCGCGGCAGCCATCCGGCAGGAAGCCGTCAGCCGCGGTGTTGAACCGGCCAAGGTACTTAACGTGATCACCCGGCCGAGTGCCGGCATCGTCGGCGACGACGGCGGGAGGCAGGTATGGGCAGGCAATCCGCGCCTCGCCAGGCAAATGGACGCTTCCATCGATCACCCGATGCTGAAGGCGTTGGCTGCGGACACCGAGACGGTCATCTATTTCGGGCGGGATCAGCAGGTGATGGGAGCTGTTACCATCGCGGATCAGGCCCGCCCGACCTCTGCGGCGGCGCTTGCCGCATTGCGGGAAGGTGGGGTCACCGCAATCATCATGATGACCGGCGATCGCCGTCCGGTTGCGTTGCGGATTGGCGAAGAGCTCGGATTGAAGCCCGAGGAAATCCATGCCGACATGCTGCCGGAGGACAAAGTCAGGATGGCGGGGGAGTTGACTGCAAGAGGCAAGGTCGCCTTCGTCGGCGACGGGGTAAATGACGCCGCCGCGCTGGCCCGCGCCGATGTCGGGATCGCCATGGGTGCTGCGGGCTCCGACGTCGCGCTCCAGGCAGCCGATGTGGCGCTTCTGTCGGAAGACATGGGACGGCTCGCGGAGGCGCATCGACTGGCGCGGCGCACGGCGCGGATCATTCGGCAGAACCTCGCCTTCGCCATGGGTGCCATGGTCATTCTGGTGACGGGCGCGCTGTTCTTCGAGCTGCCTCTGCCGCTCGCAGTGATCGGTCACGAGGGCGGAACGGTTCTGGTGGTGCTCAACGGGCTGCGTCTGCTGCGGGACCCCATCCGCCGCAACGAAAACAAGTCAGCGTCACCAGATCAGGTGGTGACGGTCGACAGCATCAGCGCCCCCGTCCAACGTCATGCCTATCGCAGAAAAATCCCGCGGCGCGCGGGTTGAAGACAACGACTTCAACTCGTTTCCGGCCCAGAGAAGGTTGGACGTCAGGCCCATCCCCTCCGCCATTAATTTCATGCAGGCTATTGATTTTATTCGGTAAAGTTCTTTGCGGCATTTATGTGCTGCCAATTTTGCTACAAATCCCGAAGACCGGCGCCTGAACAGGCTGATACCCCTGCCATCCTCACGGTCAGTCATGGCTGGCACTGTTGGCAGACTTGCTGTTGATGTGACGGGACAGCCGTGAAGATATCATTGTCAGGGTGGCGGTTTGAGAGTGCGGCGATGACAGACCGCCGGATAGAGACAAAACACCGGTTCAGACGGCCCAAGTGCGTTCTTTTTCCACTTTTCCAACCTTGCCCGAACAATGCCTATGTGCAGAAAGGCATGGGCGATCATCGTCATCAACACATGTAAATGCAGGCCTTGCCATGATCGCCTTTCGAAGTGATCGAGGCTGACTTCTTTCATCTGTTATTGCGCTTGCGCGCAAACCCGCGCGCATTGATTGTCGCGGCTCGTGTTCACATCGCCGCACCGGCCCGGTGAGGCCTTGAGCCGGTACAGGCCAAGGCGCTTGAGGATGCTGCTAGGGTTGATACGCAACAAGATTGCGGATCGTGCAATTGTTTGATTCCTTGCGGTCGGAGGTATTAGCGATGGCAAGGAAACGCGCTATTTATTGGCTGTCGGATGCGGGAAGCGACCCAGCCACATCTGCCGACCGGCAGGTGCGGTGCACGGCAGGTGGATGACCACCGCCCCATGTCATGGCTTTCTTGCGCAAGGGCAGAATATGCAGGCTGCACAGCCCCTTCATGCTCAAGGAGAGCGGAATGCCAAGCGGCCCCACATTCCGGCACAGGGCTGTCATTCTGAATAGTGGACAGCATGAATTCCAATGTACACGGACGCTGTGGTTCACGCCCTTGTTGACAAAGACAGCAATGCAGGCGACCGTCTGACAGCGGTAGTCAGGGCATGGCAGGCCGGTCACATCACATGATACCGTAGGGGAACAAGCAAGATCGCGGCGTCGAAGCGAAGCGCAAATCGTCACAGCATGGCCAGTTACAGCATTCGTCAGTCGTTAGGCATTCTGGGGCGAACCTGGCCCTTCATTCTCTTGCGCCTGATCGTGGTTGCGATTTCAACCATGATCGCATTGGCCTTCATCGGGGCCTGTTCTGCCGCCGGTTATAAAATCGGTGGCGTAGCAGCAGAATCTGCCCTGCCCGGTGCTGTCTTCGGCGCGTTTTGCGGCTTTACCGCCTATTGTTTCATTCTCTATGCCCTGCGTGAATATGTGTTCTACCTGCTGAAGGCAGCCCATATCGTCGCCATCACCAATTATCTGACGAAACAGCCTGCCCCTTCCGGCATGGCACAGATTCCTTACGGCATCGCGATTGTGCGCGAACGGCTTCTGGAAAGCAGTGCATTCTTTGCCATCGACCAGCTGGTCAAATCAATGATCTCGACCGCCATGTCGCTTCTCAATGGAACCATTCTGTCGGGTGCGCGGGGCACGCTGGGACAGGGCGTCAATGCGATCCTGAACATGGCCATTGGCACCATTGATGAGCTGGTGCTTGCCTATATCCTGAAATCGAACCGCCTTGGCGCATGGGAAGCGACCGAGGAAGCGCTTACCTATTATGTGCAAAACTTCAAACTCATGATGAAGAAGGCCACCATTCTTGCGCTCATCATGTTTGCTCTTTCCGCCCTCGCCTATTGTGCCGGGCTGGTTGCCATGGCCGCGCTGATTTTTGCCGGCAATGCAAGCCTGTGGAGCATTGGCCTTTCCATCCTGCCGCTAATTGCAGCATGGGCGTTCCGGCGCATCATCCTGAAGCCCCTGGCGCTGACCTGCCTGATGCAGATCTATTTTCACCTGATCGAAAACCAGGAACCGGACCCGGACTGGCGCCAGCGCATAAGCCGGTTTTCAGAAAAATGGACGCCGAACCTCGGCTGAATCTGGCACCTACTCTTGCCAGCCCGGACCACAGTCCTAGCGCGATGAGGCAATACGGGTTGGCGAGGTTGCCTGCGACAGGCTTGCGACCACGATCATTTGCCTGACTTCACCGCGCTTGAAGGCACGCAGGAAGCGCGGATAATCGCGGAAGACAACGCAGCCATTGGAGTCGCCGCGGCGGGCCAGCATATAGGTGTGCGCCAGGAAACCATCTCGATTGAACGGGTTCTTGCCATCGGCAGGCAACAGGCGAATCGCCTCAATGCCATGGAACAGCGCCTCGCGCATGCGCAGATTATAGGTCTTGGGCGGCGTGGAGCCACGATTCTTCACATGCACAAAGCGCGGATTGTCACGCATGTGACCGACACCTGAATGCGCCTCCAGCCTTTCGCCATTGGGCATGTAAACGGTGGCAGCCGAAATATCATAGACGGCAATGCGGTTGCGCGCCGCATGGCTGAGCAGGGGATGCGACAGGCCGGGCATGGGTGCCTCTTCCGTGGCACCGCTTGCTGGCGCATAGGCAAGCAAGTTGCGGGCAGATCGTCTGGGTACGGCAGGTTTCATGCCCGGAAGCGGGATTGAATCCGGTGCAAGAAACGGATTGCTGGCACTTTGTTCTTCAATATCCGCATCCGCCTCTTCGCCGAGCGAAAGGGGGCCCACCTGCGGCTGCAGGGTGGCAAGCGCCATGGCAGCAGAAGATGCAGCCGGTGTGGCAGCATAGGCAGCAAGCGTTGCCGGAGTTGCCTGTGCCGATGCACCATTGGCAGGCTTGGAAGGGTGGGCGGCGGCAAGCGCGACCGGCTCTGGCCGGCGCACGCGGTCCGCGCGCAATTCGATCAGGGATGCCGGATCAACCGGGACATATTCAGTCACCGCATCCGGCCCGATATCAGCCAGGATGATCGCATCCGCCGCAACCTTGCTGCGCCGCCAGTCGAGATTGGAATAGGCGGCATCTGCCGTATAGGCTTTGACAAAACTGTCGCGTTTCTGTCTGGCAAGGTTTTGCGTCGGGCTTACCGTGGCCAGGGCAAGTGGCGCCGTCATCAGGTGCATGGCATGGCTGCCGGCAAGCTTTGGCATGGTGGCATTCAGCGTTCCCAGCGTGGTGATGATCCAGCCGCCGGAGATGGTCACCATTGCGGCGATTGTTGCCGCACCTGTCAGGATACGCAAACCTTTGGGAAAGCGGATAGCTGAGCTGCGTGCAGCCTTATAACCATACTCAACGGATACGAACGCCATGATACTCGACCTGAACAGAAGACAAGCCAGTGGCATTGCTCAGAAAGGCCAAAATCCAATGATATGACTTGGGCGGCGCAGCAACTGGCGAATGCGGCAAGCATCGCCAATTATGGTAACTAAAGTCTTTACAAATCGCGGCGGTTGCAAAATTCCTGCCGCGCAACCGATGTGCTGGCACGATATCTGTTGCTTATGGAAATGCGGCCTTGGTTACGCCACGCCAAAATGGCATGTTTAAGCATTCCCGGAAAATCAGACGGAGATGATGGATGCGCCAACAGTTCGACCTATTTGCCCCGGCTGATGCGGAGGGGGAAAAGCAGGCTGAACTGCGCCCTGCGCATGCCAGATCTGCCCGCACAAAACCAGCGCGCAACCTGCCGCGCACAACTGTGCAGGATGAGTCCGAAATGGTCAGGCGCCTGAATGAAACCGGGCGCTATCGCATCCTGCGCCGGCTGGATCCGCTGCCGGTCGTTGCCAATGCCGACCGGGTGAAATTTCCCCGCCTCGGCGTGGTGGTTGATACGGAAACGACCGGCCTGAATGCGGCAAGCGATGAAATCATCGAAATTGGCGCCGTGGCCTTCCGCTATGCCGATGACGGCTCGATTGGCGATGTCACTGCCACCTTTGGCGCCCTGCAGGAGCCATCAAGGCCCATTCCGGCCGACATCAGCCGCATTACCGGCATCACCAATGAGATGGTGAAGGGCAAACGCATTCCGCGCGAGGAACTGGAAGCCCTGATCAGCGAGGCTGATCTCATCATCGCGCATAATGCCGGTTTTGACCGGCCGTTTCTGGAGCGCTTTTCGCCGGTCTTTGCCATCAAGCCCTGGGCCTGCTCGGTCAAGGAGATCGACTGGACAGCCCGTGGTTTTGAAGGCACCAAGCTTGGCTATCTGATTGGCCAGAGTGGCTATTTCCATAATGGCCACCGCGCAGAGGATGACTGTCATGCCCTGCTTGCCGTGCTGATGGAAAAGAATGGCAAGCAGACACCCTTTGCCGAACTGCTGCAGGCAAGCCAGCGCGTGCGCATACGCATCTATGCCGAAAACAGCCCGTTTGAAATGAAGGACAAGCTGAAGGCGCGTGGCTATCGCTGGTCTGACGGCAGCGATGGCAGACCGAAAAGCTGGTGGACGGAAGTTGGTGAAGAAGAACTCGACGCCGAACTCGAATATCTGCGCATGGAAATCTATGGCTGGCGTGATGCCGATCCCTTGATCCAGAAGCTGACGGCGGTTGAACGTTACAAGGAACGCGCCCCTGCGACCAAAGACCTAACGCAGCTTGTTCCGCACCCTGCGGCCGGAAAATGGCTTTGGCACTGCGGCAACCAGCGCCCTGGTATAATCATGCTGCGGATTGTCAAATACCGCGTGGGTCTCGCCCTCCTCGACAATCCGGCCCTGATAGAGCACGGCAACACGGTCGGTGATGGCGCGCACCACGCCGAGATCATGGCTGATGAACAGATAGGACAGGCCAAACTGCTCCTGCAGATCCATCATCAGATTAAGCACCTGCGCCTGAATCGACACATCCAGCGCCGAGACCGGCTCATCGGCGACAATCAGCGCCGGACGCGTGACCAGCGCACGGGCAATGGCAATGCGCTGTCGCTGTCCGCCAGAAAATTCATGCGGATATTTGTCTGCCGCCGATGCCGGCAGACCAACGGCATCGAGCACTTGCCGCACCCGCCTTTCGCATTCGCTCTTGCTGGTTTCAGGTTCAAGCGAGATGACCGGCTCGGCTATGATCCGGCGCACCGAATGGCGCGGGTCAAGCGAGCCATAGGGATCCTGGAAAATCGCCTGAAAGCCCTTGCGCGCCTCCCGCAGACGGCTGCGATCAAGCGCATAGATATCCTGTCCCTGAATGCAGATTTCGCCTGACTGTGGCCGTTCCAGCCCCATCACCGCGCGGGCAAAGGTCGATTTTCCAGAGCCGCTTTCCCCCACCAGACCAACGCTTTTACCTGCCTCTATATCAAGGCTGACGTCATTGAGGACGCGCAAGATTTCCGGGCGCGAAAACAGCGATTTGCGCGGCAGGCGATAATCGCGCACGACATTGCGCGCTTGCAGGATGAATGTGCTCATGTGCCAAATTCCTCATCGCGCGGGTGAAGACAGGCCACATGATGATTGGCGTCGCCATGAAGTGGCGCAAGTGGCGGCATGGCCTTGCGGCAATCATCCGCGGCAAAGCCGCAGCGCGCGGCAAAATGGCAATGGGACGGACGCTCCAATGGATCAGGCACCTGCCCTGGAATGGCAGCAAGACGCCGGCGTCCTTGTGCTGCGCCATTGACCAGAGCTGCCCCATGCAGAGGCGATTCGCCGAACGACAGCGGGCAGGCAGGCATTTTCAAGCCCGACAGGGGCTTGCCCGGCATGGATGGCGCAATCTGTCAGCCCGCAGGCCCGGAATTCCGGGCCTGTTGAATTTTTCCACAATGAACGCATGTATTTATGCGCGATTTTCTGTTGCAAAATGAAAAGCATTGGTCCATATACGCCCTGCCTGATGGCAATGACTTCAAGTCAGCGACTGGCGCGAGCGGGTGTAGCTCAGGGGTAGAGCACAACCTTGCCAAGGTTGGGGTCGAGGGTTCGAATCCCTTCGCCCGCTCCAGTCCAGACATTCAGGCCCTCAAAATCCCGGCTTTGACCGGGATTTTTGCTTTTCAGAGTTAGGCTTGCAAAAGGACCGGACGGGCCTCAAGCGTCCTTTGCCCGCGTGGATGCACGTGCTGCGGCTGATTCGGCCGCCTTCATCTGCCAGAGAATCGGAACCAGCATCAAGGCAACGATCGGGAATATCAGCCAGTTGATTGTCTGCCAGCCCGCAGCATTCAACAGTGCACCGGAAAAGAACGACGCACAGGCAACCGAGCCGAAGACCAGAAAATCATTGAGCCCCTGCACGCGACTGCGCTCTTCGGCGGTATGACAGTCTGTCACCATGGCCGTGGCCCCGATGAAAGCGAAATTCCAGCCAAACCCCAGCAGAATCAGCGCGCCATAAAAATGGGCAAGTGTCAGTCCGGACAAGGCTGTTATACCCGCAGTCACAATCATCAGCAGGCCCAGCGCCGTGATCTTTTCCTTGCCGAACCGCGCAATCAGGTTGCCGGTGAAAAAGCTTGGCGCGAACATGGCCAAGACATGCCACTGAATGCCGAAAGCTGCCTCGCCAATGGTGAAGCCACAGCCAACCATGGCAATGGGAGCAGCCGTCATGACGAAGGTCATCAGCCCATAGGACACCATCCCGGCAGCAACCGCGATGACAAAGCGCGGCGTGGCAAGAATTTCACGCAATGACCGTCCGCCCTTGCCTTTCGGGCTGGTCGGCCCGGGCGCTGGTACCGCCTCCTGCGTGCGAAGCAATAACAGAACCGGAATCGCAAGCAGGGCCAAGCCGGCCTGGCTCAGAAAACTGCCGGCAAAAGGCGCCTGCGGAAAGGCATCGCGCGTCCAGATCACAAGCTGTGGTCCGATGACGGCAGCAATCAGCCCGCCGATCATTACCCAGGAAATGGCCTTGGCCTTGAAACTGCCCGTGGCCGCATCAGCAGCCGCAAAACGATAGCTCTGCACATAGGAGCCATAGAAACCGGCCAGAAACGTACCCAGACAAAATACCAGAAAACTTGCCAGGACAATACCATAGGACGCCATCAGGCCGGCAATCAGCCCGAGCGTTGCCCCAATCAGATAGCCGGTGCGCCGGCCATTGCGACGCATGATGGCAGCAGCCGGCAAGGTTCCAAGCGCCAGCCCAAAACTGTACAGACTGATTGGCAGGGTCACCAGGGCCGGATTGGGCGCCAGCATCTGCCCGACAATCCCGCCGAGGGAAAAAATGATCGGCGGACCGGAAGCCCCTAGCGCCTGCGCAATCGTCAATATCCATACATTCCTGCGGGCAAGCGCTTCAGCAGACATCACCATCCCCAATCCTTGCGGCCATCCTGCAAGCATGGATTTCGGCAAATCACAGGTGTTACGGGACAGCGGTCAGCAATGTGCTGTCTGTGCGTGGAATTGTAAAGCACATAGAAAAATTGCCCGCAAAATTGTCTTTTGCGGGCATTATTTTTCCAGTTCGCATGGCTGACAATCCTTTCGGACCCGCCACGCTTGCGCGCGTCAATTGCCGCCGAACACCTCGTTGAAGGCCTTTTCGCCCGGCGCGCCCTTTTCAAGGCTGATCAATGCCCTGCGGCCATTGCGATAGGAAATCGGAATATCCAGCCAGTGCTGATTGCGCATCAGCTTCAGATTGGTATCGATGGCCGTACGCGCATCATTGAGCCAGATGATGAAGAAATTATCGGCAATCTTGGATGGCACGGCGATCAGCGGATTGCCGGCTGCCTCCTCCGTATCCTTGAAGGTAATACGCTGGACATTATCAACCACGCCACCACTGAAATCCTCCGGAACAGTGAAGAACAGCTCTACCAGATGGCTTGCCGGGATCGACTGATCCGTGTTCTTGCGGAAGGTCATTTTCAGCTCAAGATTGTTGGCCGGAATGGTGACTTTGGCGCGCACGGCCGGCTGGGCGGGCTCACCTTCGCTGGGGCTTTCCTCAATGACCGACCACTGAACCGTGCCCTTCAGCACCGTGCCGGATTCCGTGCCGGAGCGTTCTTCATAAAGCAGCGCCTCCTGACCCGTTACTGCTGGCTGTTCGGTTGCACTGGTCTGTGGTGTCTCGACAGGCGTTGCCTGCGCGGTCGAAGTGCCCTCGCCTATGCCCGGCGTGCCACCGGCCGGCCCTTCATCGCGCTCCGTGCCATCCGGCAGAAGACGCTGGGTCATCTTTGGCTCAGGCTTTGTTTCCGGTTGTTCCGGCATTGCCGTTTCAGACGCCTGATCGCTGCCGGATGATGCCGCAGGCACATCCTTGCGCCCCATGCTGGTTGCCAGTTCCTGCAGATTGTCCTTGTTCGTCCAGAAAGCATAGCCCGCGCCAGCAATCACGATCAGGGCAAGGGCGGCAATGGCCCAGGCCTTGAAATTGCGCTTTTCGTGCGGCTTGCGACGCTGCGGCCGTTCGCGATCATCAAGGCGTGAAAAATCCGTTTCGTGCGCCCGCTCCGTAAAGCCCGCATCGGCACGCTCGACGGCGAAATCAGATCCACCGTCCTGTCCTGGCGCTTTTTCTGCGCGGCCCGGCTGCGGTTCGGCCGCAAACTGATCGTCTGCGGCAGAGCGCGTTTGATCGGGCTCAGCACCGTGGAGAAAATCCTCCAATGCATCGTCCACCGGCTCTTCGGTTGGTTTGGGCGATGGCGCGTAATATGCTTCGACCTCTGCGATTGCAGCTTCAAGAAGGTTGCGCTGGCGCACCGCAAAAGCCTGCGACGCATTTGCGGTGACAAGCTTCTGCTCAATCGTCGCACGCGCCTTGGCGTAAACACGCTGGCGCAATTCAGGCGATTGATCTGCCTGCGCATCGATTGTCTTTTTCAGTACCGCTACAAAATCTGCCATGCCTTCTATCCGGTTTCTACCCGTTCAGGATGCAATGAATGCCTCAATAATCACAATAATCAAGGGAATGCAAAGTATACGCCTGCGTTAAAGGCGCCAGCTTGGCAAAAAGACCCGACAAATCAACTGAAAATCCCCGGTCAGGTCTGGCTGGCCGGGGATCGGATTGTCCTAGTCCTGGAAAGGATCCGTGACGAGAATTGTATCTTCGCGTTCCGGGCTGGTGGACAGCATCGCCACCGGCGCGCCGATCAGTTCCTCGATATGGCGGACATATTTGACCGCCTGTGCCGGCAGATCGTTCCACGAACGCGCACCAGCCGTCGTTTCCGACCAGCCCGGCAGCGTTTCATAGATCGGCTTCACTCGGGCCTGTTCATTCATCGAGGCCGGCAGATAGTCAATGCGCTTGCCGTCGAGCTCATAGGCAACGCAGATCTTGATTTCATCCAGACCATCCAGAACATCGAGCTTGGTCAGGGCAATGCCATTGATGCCGGAGGTACGAACCGTCTGGCGGACGATGACGGCATCAAACCAGCCGCAACGACGCTTGCGGCCCGTCACAACGCCGAATTCATGCCCCTTGGTGCCGAGGAATTCGCCGATTTCATCGGTAAGCTCGGTCGGGAACGGACCTTCGCCGACGCGGGTCGTATAGGCCTTGGTGATGCCGAGCACATAGCCAATCGCCGTCGGGCCAAGACCAGAACCGGCAGCAGCCTGACCGGCAACCGTATTGGAAGAGGTCACGAATGGATAGGTGCCATGGTCATTGTCAAGAAGCGCGCCTTGCGCACCTTCAAACAGGATGCGGGCGCCAGCCTTGCGCTGTTCATCCAGCACGCGCCAGACCTGATCAATATAGGGCAGGATTTCATGCGCGACCGAAGTCAGTTCCTCAAGGATGGCCTCGACCGTCACTTCCTCAAGGCCCATGCCGCGGCGCAGCGCATTGTGGTGCGCAAGCAGCCGTTCAACCTTCGGACGCAGATTGTCCGGATCAGCCAGATCGACCACGCGGATGGCACGACGGCCAACCTTGTCTTCATAAGCAGGGCCAATGCCGCGCTTGGTGGTACCGATCTTGAAACCGGATGTCGCGCCTTCACGCAAGCCATCGAGATCGCGGTGCAGCGACAGGATCAACGGCGCATTTTCGGCAATGCGCAGCACTTCCGGCGAAACTTCCACGCCCTGGGAACGCAGCTTGGCAACCTCCGTGACAAAGTGGTGCGGATCGACCACGACACCATTGCCGATCACGCTGAGCTTGCCGCGCACAAGACCGGACGGCAGAAGCGACAGCTTGTAGCTGACGCCATCGATTACAAGCGTATGACCGGCATTGTGGCCACCCTGATAGCGCACGATGACATCGGCGCGCTCGGAGAGCCAGTCAACGATCTTACCCTTGCCCTCGTCGCCCCATTGCGACCCGACGACAACTACGTTTGCCATTAAGAAACTCCTTGGTCCGGGCTTCACATCCCGCAACGAAAGCAGCGGCAGCGGAAGAAACGGCTTCCATCTACAGCTGCAAGAGACAAAATCTAGCCAGGGATCATTGCAGCCCTGACGCACAATTCGCGGTAAAGGGGCGCTGATCCTTCGTCTCTATACAGATTGAATCGCGATTATGCGACTCTTTCATCATTAAAAATCGCGGAAATTTTTCACTATCCACGCGCTCTGTGCCGCTTTTACCCAACGCGCACCATATAAAGTGCGTCATCCGAATAGGTCTGCAGCTTTTCTTCCAGTGCTGGCAGGCTGCGCACAACAAAGCCGTGCCTTTCCCAATAGCCGCGTGAGCCATTCACCGCAACCAGCGCCATTGTGGCAAATCCGTCATGCTCGGCCTGCCCCGCCATCAGCCTGACGACGTGTGCCGCATTGCCGCCCGAGCGGTAGGCAGGCAGGATGGCAATGTCGTGAATATAATAGGTGCTGGCATTATCTGGCAATTTTTCGATCACCGTATTGAGCGTCGGTATGGAATCAAGCCTCCAGGGATGGCTGATGCCATAGCCGACAATCTCATCGCCGGCTGTCAGCACGAAACAGCCGGCAGGATAAAGGGCGAAGCGGTTTTGAAAAACCGCTTCTTCCTCGAAAAAATCGACATGGATGGCATTACCCACCTCATTGGCGCGGGCGACATCCTCTTCACGCATGCGGCGCCATTGCGCCTTTGCCATCACATCTGTCATGATCGTCACGCATCTCCGACATTGAACTCGAGTGGCCGGGCATCCTTGATTGACTCCTGTGCGACCAGTTCGTCAATGGCTGCCTGCGGGATCGGCCCGTCTATATAAAGCATGGCAATGGCATCGCCACCCGGTCGGTTACGTCCCAGCGCGAAATTGGCGATATTGACCTGATGCTTGCCGCAAATCGTGCCAAGCAAGCCAATCATGCCCGGAACGTCGACATTGGTGACATAGAGCATGTTCGGGCCGACTTCCGCATCAAGATTGATGCCCTTGATCTGGATGAAGCGCGGACGGCCATCCGAGAAACAGGTGCCGGCAATGGTGCGTTCACGCAGCGACGTGCGCACCGTCAGCTTGATATAGCCGTCAAAAATGCCTGACTTGTCGCGCTTGACCTCGGAGACGATAATGCCACGCTCCTTCACCATGATGGGAGCAGAGACCATATTGACATCGGCCACCTGCGGGCGGATCAACCCCGCCAAGGCAGCACTCATCAAGGCGCGTGTATTCATGGCAGCCGTCGAGCCATCAAACAGGATTTCCACTTCCTGAATGGGCTCATCCGTCACCTGCCCGACAAAGGCGCCCAGCACTTCGGCAAGCTTGATGAACGGCCTGAGCCTTGGCGCTTCCTCTGCCGTGATCGGCGGCATGTTGATGGCATTCGACACCGCACCCTTGGTCAGATATTCCGACATCTGTTCGGCCACCTGGCGGGCGACATTTTCCTGCGCTTCCGTCGTGGAGGCGCCAAGATGCGGCGTGCACACCACATTGGGCAGGTCAAACAGGGCGCTGTCGGTTGCCGGCTCCTTTTCATAGACATCAATACCAGCACCTGCGACATGGCCGCTTTTGAGTGCCTCGACGAGGTCCTTCTCCACAATCAGCTCGCCACGTGCGCAATTGATGATGCGCACACCGGGCTTGGTTCGTGCCAGCGTCTCAGCGTTCAGAATGCCGCGCGTCTTGTCGGTCAGCGGCGTATGCAGCGTGATGAAATCGGCCTTTGCCAGCAGCTCATCCAGCTCCACTTTCCGTACGCCCAGTTCCTGTGCCCGTGCTTCAGACAGGAACGGATCAAAGGCCAGCACATGCATCTTGAGCCCGACGGCACGGCTTGCCACCACCGCACCAATATTGCCGCAGCCAATGATGCCAAGCACCTTGCCGGTGATCTCGACACCCATGAAACGGTTCTTTTCCCACTTGCCCGCGCGGGTCGACTGATCCGCCTCCGGCAATTGCCGCGCCACGGCAAACATCAGCGCAATGGCATGTTCGGCCGTGGTGATCGAATTGCCGAAGGGCGTATTCATGACAATGATGCCGCGGCGCGAGGCGGCATGAATATCTATATTGTCCACGCCAATGCCGGCGCGGCCAATGACCTTGAGATTCTTTGCCGCCTTGATCAGCTTTTCCGTGACCTTGGTGGCTGAACGGACCGCCAGACCATCATACTGCCCGATGATTTCAAGCAGCTTTTCCTTGTCCTTGCCAACATCAGGCAGATAATCGACCTCAATGCCGCGATCCCTGAAAATCTGTATGGCAGTCGGCGACAACTTGTCGGATACGAGTACGCGAGGTGCCATGATGGCCTCCTTCAACTGTCGCAATCCAGCGGGCAAGCGAAATCCGGTCTCTCCCCCCGGCATTGCTTTGAAACAGACCCGGAGCACGCCCCAAAGTGGCTAGCGAATTTGGCAGACATGCTCTTGATCGATCGGAGTCTGGTGACCGGTCAAGCCGGTCACCGCATGTGCATTCATGCTCAGGCCGCAAGGGCTGCCTTCTCGGTAGCAAAAGCCCAGTCAAGCCAGTGGGTCAGTGCTTCCAGATCGGAAGTCTCGACCGTAGCCCCCGTCCAGATACGCAGGCCCGCCGGCGCATCGCGATAGGAGCCGATGTCATAGGCAACCCCTTCCTTGTCGAGCCTGCTGACAATCGCCTTGGCAAATGCCGCCTGTTTTTCGGCTGGAAGTGCGGCCAGTTCCGGATCGGAAATGGTCAGGCACACAGACGTGTTCGAACGCGTTTCCGGCACTTTGGCCAGATTGGAAATCCATGGCGTCTTCTGAACATAGGCATCAAGCACCGCAAAATTGCGATCAGCACGACCAACCAGACCTTCAAGGCCACCGATCGATTTTGCCCATTTCAGCGCGTCAATATAGTCCTCGACGCACAGCATCGACGGCGTATTGATGGTTTCGCCAACAAAAATGCCTTCAATCAGCTTACCGCCGGATGTCAGGCGGAAGATTTTCGGCAATGGCCATGAAGGCTTGTAGCTTTCAAGGCGCTCGACCGCGCGTGGACTCAAGATGAGCATGCCATGCGCACCTTCCCCGCCCAGAACTTTCTGCCAGGAGAAGGTAACGACATCGAGCTTGGCAAAATCAAGCCGCTGCGCAAAGGCAGCCGACGTTGCATCGCAGAAGGTCAGCCCCTTGCGGTCGGCCGGAATAAAGTCCCCATTCGGCACGCGCACACCCGAGGTCGTGCCATTCCAGGTAAAGACCACGTCGCGATCGAAATCGACCTGCGCGAAATCGACGATCTCGCCATAGGGCGCAACGAATGTGCGCACATCGTCCAGCTTGAGCTGCTTGGTCACATCGGTAATCCAGCCTGAGCCAAAACTTTCCCAAGCGACCATATCGACGCCGCGCGCGCCGAGCATCGACCACAGTGCCATTTCAACCGCCCCCGTATCCGAGGCCGGCACAATGCCGATACGATAATCGGCGGGCACCTGCAGCACCTCACGGGTGAGGTCGATGGCTTCCTTCAGCTTGTTCTTGCCGATCTTCGCGCGGTGCGAACGGCCAAGCGGCGCATCGGCAAGCGCATCAAGCGACCAGCCGGGGCGTTTTGCACAGGGACCAGATGAAAAATTGGGATTAGCCGGACGAACCGTCGGCTTTGCAATCGTCGTCATGATGTATCTATCCTCTCAGATAGCGCGCGTCTCGTTGGGGAGACGTGGCCCACTGACTGGAATATCGCAAAGCGCAGTTTTCCACAATAGAACTTCGGCCTTCCCGGCTGCGTTTCACCATTCGGTGCAATGCAAACGCACATCCGGACTCCCCGTGCAATGCCACAAAGATGATGTCCCAAACCATTGGGATTATAACTGAAACATGATTGGTATAATTTGCCAATAAAATGAATTGGATAGCTTATGATATTTATATTTGTGGCATTGACAGGCTTTCTGAGCTGCCTGAACATTATTGCAATCTATATTACAATCAAAAAGTCAGCGCATGACGACACGCTGATCCTTGATCATTATTATGATCATGCCATTGGCGAGATAATGAATGGCCTGCTCCGTCATGGCAACGATCAGGACATGCCGATCGAAGCCTATCCGCTGGCACCAGAACGCATCCACTCACGGCTTTAGACCGGGGAAAGCGGGCACCGCAACTGTGAAGCACAATATGTCAGAGGGACCCAGCCCTTTCAGACCGGACGATCAATGAAAGGCATAGCGCAGGCCGATGCGCAGATCATGCACGTTCAGGCCGCGATCCGTGATGCTGCTAGCCCCTGCAACATCGTCATGGACCACACCACCATTGATGCGGCGGAAGCGATAACCGGCATCAAGCTTGAGATTATCCGAGAGGTCCATCGAAACACCGGCCATGACCGCATAGGTAAAGCGCCAGTTTTTCGCGCCATCGACCGACAGTGCACCCGTATCGCCCGTGACCGACCAGTCCATATGGGTGGCACCAAGACCTGCCCCGGCATAAGGGGTAAAACCGGCAAGATTACCGAGGTCGACATAGGCATTGGCCAGAACCGAAACGGCCGACAGCCTTGTTTCGATGCCGTCGCCCATGCGCGCCTCAAAATTGGCGCGCGTCAGATAATCAACCGTCACATCCGCACGCAGCCAGTCGGTTGCCTGATAGCCAATGCCGCCGCCAAGCAGGAAGGAGCCGCCCTTTTCGCCGGCAATGCCGACATCATCCGTACGCACGGACGACCAGCCATAGCCAAGATCGCCACGCACATACCAGCCATTGGTTACGGGCGCGCTGATGGTGACTTCCGGTACCGCTTCATCAATGTCAGCCGCATGCGACGGCACGCCCAGCGCCAAAAGCGAGAGTGCCAGTGTGATGCAGGATGGTCTTGCAAAAGCGCGCATTCGTCTGTCCGGTCAAAGCGCACCTTGAAAATGCGCGTTACAACACATGATGGAACCGCCTGCCGAAGCAGCAGGCAGAGCTGTCTGACATGAACATAGGCCGCAATGGTTAAGCAGCTGTTAACCCTGTTTGTTAACCGCTCGTTTTCCATAGCTCCAGACACATCATCTTCAGCCCCACGGGCAGGCAGGCTGCCGCTTTCGCTTGCGCCCTGCATCATGCCTGGTTGAATCGGAGTATGAGGCAGGTCTGCGGCCGGAACCTTCCTGGCACCGGGAATCGGCATGATGAATCATGCAACAATTCCGCGATCTTGCCGCATTTCAGCCTGTGCAGCCGTGTTTCTGCCGCAATTTGCCGCCATTGGCTATGCAGATTGCTGCGGGCGCTTGCCCCCAGACTGCAAGAAAACATTAACCATACTTATTGAGCCTGTTTTAACCTCAATATGATTATTGGGCCATCAAACAGGAACATTCATCTTAAGGAGCTTCGGCCCATGCGCCGCATCCAGTCGATTGCACGTAGCCCGATCGCTATTGCACTTTTCATGTCGCTCGCCGTTGCCGGCTGTGCCTCGAAAAAGAACCTCCCGAACAACGCTGGTGATCTTGGCCTTGGCGGAGCTGGCGCAGCAACACCTGGCTCGCCGCAGGACTTCACCGTCAATGTCGGTGACCGCATCTTCTTCGACCTCGACTCCTCGCTGATCCGTCCGGACGCACAGCAGACCCTGACCAAGCAGGCACAGTGGCTGCTGCGTTATCCGCAGTACAAGATCACCATCGAAGGCCATGCCGACGAACGCGGCACCCGCGAATACAACCTCGCCCTGGGTCAGCGCCGTGCCGCTGCAACCCGCGACTTCCTTGCCTCGCGCGGTGTTCCAACCAGCCGCATGCGCACTGTCTCCTACGGCAACGAACGCCCGGTCGCCGTCTGCGACGCCGACTCCTGCTGGTCGCAGAACCGCCGCGCCGTTACCGTTCTCAACGGCAACTGATTGGCCGTTTCGGCACAATCCTGAAAAAAGCGGTCTTCGGGCCGCTTTTTTATTGATGGCAGTCCATGGGCTGCCCGGTTTGACACACTTTGGCCGATTTCGCAGGGCCCCTTATGGACAATATTTGATCCATGCCCGGCACAAGGCTTTTCGGCAATCGTCGCACAAGCATCTTTGCTTTTTTTACGATTCCTCTAAAAGCTTGACGGGCCGCGTAATCACGCTGGCAATTGGCCGCAGATGAGCGGTGCTCGATCATCCTGCCTGTGCGAACAGGACAGGATAGTGGGAATGAGGAAACCGATGAGAAAAGTGACACTGGCGCTCGCCATGCTGCCGCTTTTGGCAACGACCCCGGTTCTGGCCGCAGCGGGCAATCTGATTGGCGCTGTGCAGCTGGACAATGACGCCGCAAACAAGGCAAGGCGCCTGAATGGTGCAACCATCTATCTGGCGCAGGCCAGCGACGGAACGCAACAGCTGTGCAGTCTCATCCAGCAGAATGCGCAATCCTATGGCAGGATCCTGCAATTGCGTGACAGGCTGGTGCAGGCGCAGCGCAGCAATGAAACCCGCTTCAAGGCGCTGGAAGCCAGGAAGGGCGTGGGAGGCGGTACACGCACTGTCAGCATCGGCTCGACCGCCCTTCTGGATGAGATCATCCGCGACAACACGGCCACATCCGGCAATCATGGCGATTATGTCAATCAGGGTGCCGCTGCCATGGCGGAACTGATCCGCAACCTGACCGGCAAGGTCGAGGATGTGGAAATGCAGATCACCGATACCGAACGGCAGTTGCAGAATGCGCAGGATGACATCGATTTCCGTTTCAAGGAACTCGAAAAGGCAGCCGGCATTGCCTCTCCTGCGCCGCAGCCAGCCCCGGCAAATGCCACCGCCGCAGCACCGGATCCCTGCACGCAAGGCCTGACCAATCCGGCTGCGATTGCCAATATTCTGGGCGCACGTGTTGAGGCCATGAACTTCCAGATCCTCGAATTCCAGGATCAGATGCAGAAAATGCTGGAAGAAAATGAGCGCCGCTTCGAAGCGCTTGAAACCGGCAAGCGCAGCGATGCAGGCGATGCCATGCCTGCAGCAGGCGATTCGGGGCTTGCCAGCGCACCGGCAGCCGATGTCCCGGCCGCAATTGATACGCCTGCAGGTGATCTCGCAGCCGCACCGGCGGATAATGGCGGCACACTGGCACAGGCCAGCCCCGGCCCGGATGGAGCTGCCCCGGCAAACAGCGGGCATGTGCTGGGTGAGCCGCCACAGACCCTCGGTTCGATCCGTTTTGACCAGCATGGCAATGTGATTGGCGACAGCATCACCGCCACGCCGCGCCCTGCCACCGAGCTTGCCCCTGCCGGGGGCGCTTCCGGTGGCGAACAGGTCGCCGCCCTACCCATGCCCGACAATCCGAACACGCTTTATCAGGCAGCCTACAAGTACCTGATGGCGGGCGATTACAAGGCCGCCGAGACTGGTTTTCGTGAGCACATCAAGCGCTATCCGGCCGATCCGCAGACCGCCGAAGCCCGTTTCTGGCTTGGCGAATCGCTGTTTGCCCAGGGACGCTATCCGGAAGCCGCAACGATCTTTGTCGATACGCAGCGCGACTACCCTGACTCCAAACGCGCGCCCGAAAACATGTTCAAGCTCGGCCTGACGCTGGAAAAAATGGACAATCGTGATGTTGCCTGCGCCACCTTCGAGCAGATTCCGCAGCGCTATCCCAAGGCAGCTCCAGCCGTTCTCAAGCGCGTGGCAGAAGAGCGCGCCCGGATCAAATGCTGAACGCAGGCGACCTGACGCATCTCCAACCCTCCCTGATCTTCGCGCCTCATGCGCTTGAAAACACCGGCGCGCTCATCGCTGCCGTTTCCGGAGGCAGTGATTCTCTCGCTCTGCTCTTTCTCCTGCACGATTATCTGACCGGACTGGACAATCCGCCAAGACTTCTTGCCGTCACGGTCGATCACCGGCTTCGCCCGGAATCAACCGCAGAAGCGGAAAATGTTGGCCGTCTGTGCCAGCGCTTTGGCATCGAGCACCAGATCCTGAGCTGGACAGACCCCAAGCCCGCCCACGGGATTGCTGCCGCCGCACGCGAAGCGCGCTATCGCCTGTTGCTCAAGGCCGCTCGTGAGGCACATGCCGCCTGCATCCTGACTGGCCACACCCGGAACGACCAGATCGAAACCTATCTGATGCGCAAGGCACGCAGCCAGGGCGCTGCTTCGCGCGGTCTTGCCGCCATGGCAGACAATGTCACGCTGGAAGGCACGGTCCAGTTGCTGCGGCCGTTTCTGGGCATCACGCGCGAGGCCCTGCGCGTCTATCTGAGGGCAAGAGACATTCCATGGGTTGATGATCCCAGCAATGTGAATATTGCCTATGAACGGCCGCGCATTCGCCTGAACGCCGACAAGGAACAGGAAGAGCGCATTCTGGCCGAAATTGCCGCCGCCACGGCCGCGCGGAAGCGCGACAATGACCGCCTGACCGCAGCCCTTGCCGATCCGGCAAGCCTCTGGCGCGATGCGGCCCATCAGCTCCATGTCGATGCTGCGATTTTTGCCAGCCTGCCGGAAAGCGTCCAGAGCCTTTTTGCCGGCCTTGTCACCGCCCTTGCGGGCGGACGCCGCTTCATGCCCGGCGAAGCCGAGCGCAGCCGCATCGCGCATTTCCTGACGACAGCCAATACCGTCGCGCGCATGACACAGGGCGGCGCGCTGATTACGCGCGCAGGCAAGAACAAAACCCATATTTTCCGGCGTGAGCAGCGCAATCTGCCGATGGACGAGCTTGCCCCTCATGCAACCATCATCTGGGATGGCCGCTATCGCCTGCATAATGAAGGGACAGCGACCGTCACGATCGCGCCGGCTGATTCTTGCAGCCTTGCAGCCTTTCTGGAACGAAAGGGCATTGCGGCAGATGCGGCCCTACGGCGGGCGCTTTGCGTAGCACCTGTCATTTATCATGATGGAGCGCCATGCGCCTTTCCGTTACTGGAAAGGGAGGAATCGCCTTCCCATATCAGGATCAGCAACCACTATGCCCTGTTTGATCATGTCCTGTCCGGTCATGACAGTGGGCTGGCAGAGGCAGTCAGGCTACGTCTGGAACACAAATAGGCGAAATTTCATAAACCAGAATGCGAAGAATCGCGCATCTTGAGCGTCTCCCGCCTTGGCAAGGCCATTCATCAATCCTATGTTAGACGGAAACACCATGCCGTCTCTGACGGCTGGATCGAGGCATCGATTGGACCCGTTATGAATCCGAATTATCGCAACTTCGCCCTTTGGGCGATCATTGCCCTACTTTTGATCGCGCTGTTTAACCTGTTTCAGAGTCCTGGCCAGCGTGGCAGCTCCCGTGAAATCTCGTATTCTCAGTTCATTGATGATGTATCCAATGGGCGTGTGAAGTCGGTTACGATAACCGGTGACCGCATCACAGGCACGCTGAACGACAACGGAACCACGTTCCAGACCTATTCGCCGGGCGATCCGTCACTGGTTTCACGCCTCGAATCCAAGAATGTCAACATCACCGCCCGTCCGGAAAGCGATGGTTCCAGTTCGCTGATTGGCATTCTCCTGTCGTGGTTGCCGATGATCCTGATCCTTGGCGTGTGGATTTTCTTCATGCGCCAGATGCAGGGCGGCTCGCGCGGCGCGATGGGCTTTGGCAAGTCCAAGGCCAAGCTTCTTACCGAAGCGCATGGCCGTGTCACCTTCCAGGACGTCGCCGGCGTTGATGAAGCCAAGCAGGATCTGGAAGAAATCGTCGAATTCCTGCGCGATCCACAGAAGTTCCAGCGTCTGGGCGGCAAGATTCCGCGCGGCGTCCTGCTCGTCGGCCCTCCCGGAACGGGTAAGACCCTCTTGGCGCGCTCGGTTGCCGGTGAAGCCAATGTGCCGTTCTTTACCATTTCCGGTTCGGACTTCGTCGAAATGTTCGTCGGTGTCGGCGCAAGCCGTGTCCGCGACATGTTCGAACAGGCCAAGAAGAATGCGCCCTGCATCATCTTCATCGACGAAATCGATGCGGTCGGCCGTCATCGCGGTGCAGGCCTTGGCGGCGGCAATGACGAACGCGAACAGACGCTCAACCAGCTCCTGGTCGAGATGGACGGCTTTGAAGCCAATGAATCGATCATCCTGATTGCGGCAACCAACCGCCCGGATGTTCTTGACCCGGCCCTGCTGCGTCCGGGCCGTTTCGACCGTCAGGTCGTCGTGCCGAACCCGGATATTGTTGGCCGTGAACAAATCCTCAAGGTACATGTGCGCAATGTGCCGCTGGCACCCAATGTTGATCTGAAGGTGGTCGCTCGCGGCACGCCGGGCTTCTCCGGTGCTGATCTTGCCAATCTGGTCAACGAGGCAGCCCTCATGGCTGCGCGGCGCGACAAGCGTCTCGTCACCATGCAGGAATTCGAGGATGCCAAGGACAAGATCATGATGGGCGCGGAACGCCGCACCGCCATGACACCGGAAGAAAAGGCCAATACCGCCTATCATGAAGCCGGCCACGCCATTGTCGCGCTCAATGTGCCCAAGGCTGACCCGGTACACAAGGCGACCATCATTCCGCGCGGCCGTGCGCTTGGCATGGTCATGCAGCTTCCGGAAGGTGACCGCTATTCGGCAACCTATACATGGATGGTGTCGCGTCTTGCCATCATGATGGGTGGCCGCGTGGCGGAAGAACTGAAATTCGGCAAGGAAAACGTCACGTCTGGTGCCGCTTCCGATATTCAGCAGGCAACCAAGCTTGCCCGTGCCATGGTGACCCAGTGGGGCTATTCCGACAAGCTCGGTCGCGTTGCCTATGGTGACAATCAGGAAGAAGTCTTCCTTGGTCATTCGGTTTCGCGCACCCAGAATATTTCGGAAGAAACGGCACAGATCATCGATGCCGAAGTGCGTCGCCTGATCGATGAAGCCTATGCCGAGGCAACCCGCATCCTGGCCGAAAAGAAGGATGACTGGGTCACGCTGGCCGAAGGTCTGCTCGAATATGAAACGCTGAGTGGTGAGGAAATAAAGGAACTGCTGGCCGGCAAGAAGCCATCCCGCGAACAGGGCAACGATACCCCCTCGCGAGGCTCTGGCGTGCCGAAGGCTGGCCGCCCCCTGAACAACAAGGGCAGCGAACCCGGAAACGAACCGGGCATGGAGCCCAACCCGCAGCCACAATAACAGGCTAATAAAGCAGATACTCTATACAAGAAACCGGGCTCCGTGCCCGGTTTTCTTTACTTCAATCAGCAATTGTTAGGCTTAACGATAAATCATCCATCAAAACATTACTCTGGTCATCCGGCCCGGAATAAAGTAATCGCCTGTTAGCCGTGTAGAAACGAATTGCTGGAATACAGTTGACGTTGAAATTGCAATAGCAAGGCATTTTACGGTAAAAATCTCGATAGGCACGGTGTTCGCATAATTAGAATTTGAAGTGATCAGGCCAGTCCGATTGCCTTCCGGTTTCAATTATGCGAGAGCACATGGAGCTCAAGGCAAGGCGAAAATACGATGCGAAAATATTTCGGAACCGATGGCATTCGTGGGCAGGCAAACAAATTTCCCATGACACCGGATGTCGCCATGAAGGTCGGCATTGCAGTCGGGCATATTTTCCGCAATCAGGGACATGCCTCCCGCGTCGTGATCGGCAAGGATACGCGCCGTTCCGGCTATATGCTTGAAAATGCGCTGGTGGCTGGTTTCACGGCAGCGGGCATGAATGTTTTCCTGCTCGGCCCGATCCCGACCCCTGCAGTTGCCATGCTGTGCCGGTCGCTGCGCGCCGATATCGGCGTGATGATCTCTGCCTCGCACAATCCTTATTACGACAATGGCATCAAGCTGTTTGGCCCCGATGGCTTCAAGCTCTCCGATGAGATCGAGCTCCAGATCGAGGAACTGATTGATTCCGATCTCAGCTCCTGTCTGGCAAGCCACGGCAATGTCGGACGCGCCCAGCGCGTTGACGGTGACATTTACCGCTATATCGAATTTGCCAAGCGCACCCTGCCACGCAATATTTCACTGAGCGGCCTGCGCATTGTGGTCGATTGCGCCAATGGCGCCGGCTACAAGGTCGCCCCTGCCGCCCTTTGGGAACTGGGCGCGGAAGTCATTCCGATCAATGTCGAGCCCAATGGCGTCAACATCAACGAGGATTGCGGCTCGACCCATCCGATCGGGCTGATGAAAAAGGTGCATGAAGTGCGCGCCGATGTCGGCATTGCGCTGGATGGCGACGCCGACCGTGTGCTGCTCGTGGATGAAACCGGCACGGTCATTGATGGCGACCAGCTCATGGCCGTCATTGCCGAGAGCTGGGCCAACGCCAACCGTCTGGAAGGGGGTGGCATTGTTGCCACCATCATGTCCAATCTCGGCCTTGAGCGTTTCCTGGCAGACCATAACCTGAAGCTGGAACGCACCAAGGTTGGCGACCGCTATGTCGTCGAACATATGCGCCAGAATGGCTTCAATGTTGGCGGCGAACAGTCTGGCCATATCGTCCTGTCCGACTTCGCAACAACCGGCGACGGCCTCATTTCCGCCCTGCAGATCCTGTCCGTGGTGCAGCAGGTCAACAAGCCGCTGAGCGAGGTCTGTCACAAGTTTGAACCCGTGCCGCAGCTTCTGAAGAATGTGCGCACGGGCGGCGGCAAGCCGCTTGAAAACAAGCGTGTCCAGCATGCCATTGACGAGGCACGCGCCCGTCTCGGCGTTCAGGGCCGCCTGGTCATCCGCCCATCCGGCACCGAGCCGCTGATCCGCGTCATGGCAGAAGGTGATGATCGCGCCCTGATCGAGAAGGTCGTCAACGACATCGTCAATGTGATTGCGGCTGAAAGCACTGCGGCCGCTTGAAAGCAGTAAAACGCAAGGGTCACTTCATCAAGGCTCATGCAGGTGATCTGCATGAGCCTTGATGTGCAAAATGCGAGCTTGCAATAGGTTGTCCATCCGATCCCGGCAGGAAGGCTGAGCTTGTCAAAGCTTCAGTGCTTCTCTGAAAGTGAATGGGCATCCATGAGAATGCCCGCCTTACTCTGCGCCTTCCAGGCTTGCGCAGGATGCCACCGATAGGCCGACAAAAGACGGCGGTTATCGTCCGCCTTAGCCGGATTGTTCCATGTCGCGGAAACGCAATCGCGGCTTTCCATCCCGTCCTTCCACCCAAGTGCTGAGGTTCAGCACGCCCTCTTCCATCGCCCGTCAGGATCGGCGTTGGCCAGCGTCTTCAGCGTGAACAGGTCTCGGGCGGTGAGAAGCAACGCGTTGCGCGGCGTGATGCGCTCCACCTCTCCTTGCCGACGATGGCGATCATCGCGTCGGTCCCCATGCTGTCACCTGCGAGATCATCAGACTGGCAAACGTGGCGAGGGTCACCGGCATGGCCGCAGACCAGTCCTGCAGAATGCCCCGCGAGGCTTCGTCCAGCGCGAAGGCAAGGGCAAGCGCGGCTGGACGAACAGGCATGATGAACTCCGATGATTGCGCGGGCATAGAGCAATTCAGATTTTCATGAAAACCTGAATTGCTCCAACTGTTTTGCAGCTCCGGATGGAAAACCGGTACCCACTTTTCCTGGAACTGCAGTTTATCCTTTGCGCAGTTCCCGGGCGGAAAACCGGTACCCACTTTTCCTGGAACTGCTATAGAACTTCATGCTGTTTCACGAAACAAGACGGGGGACCGAAGCCCCCCGCAAACCGTCTCCCTGGTTTCTCTCAGTCAAGCAACGGCGACCAAGCCGGATCCGATGCAAAATTCGGTGTCTGGATCTGGCGCTCATTGCGGCCAGTCAGATCGATCGTGTAGAGGCGTGGACCGCCGGAACCCGCAGCCTTGCGGAAGAACATCAGCACGCGACCATTTGGCGCCCATGTCGGGCCTTCATTGTGGAAACCGGAGGTGAGAATGCGCTCGCCCGATCCGTCCGGCTTCATCACGCCAATCGAGAACTGGCCCTGCGACTGTTTGGTAAAGGCAATCAGGTCGCCACGCGGAGACCAGACCGGCGTTGAATAGCTGCCGTCACCTGCCGAGATACGGCGCGGATTGGAGCCATCAGCGCCCATGACATAAAGCTGCGGACGGCCGCCACGGTCAGAGGCAAAGACGATCTGTGAGCCATCCGGGGAATAGGAGGCACTGGTATCGATGGCCTGGCTGTTGGTCAGGCGGGTGATCTGCCGATTGCGCAGATCCATGGTGTAGATATTGGCGCTGCCATCATCCTGCAGCAGGCTCATCACGACCTTCTGGCCATCCGGAGAGAAGCGCGGCGCAATGGTCATGCCGGGGAAATTGCCGACCAGCTCACGCTGTCCGGTTTCAAGCTGCAGCAGATAGACACGCGGCTGGCCGCCGGCGAAGGACATATAGGTCACTTCCTGACGGTTTGGCGAGAAACGGGGAGTCAGCGAAATATCGCGTCCATCCGAGAGATAGCGCACATTGGCGCCATCCTGATCCATGATCGCAAGGCGCTTGACGCGCTTTTGCGCCGGACCAGATTCGTCAACAAAAACGATACGCGTGTCGAAATAGCCCTTTTCGCCCGTCAGACGCTCATAGATGGCGTCGGCGATGATATGGGCAACACGACGCCAGTTATCGGGCGTGGTGAAGAATTGCTGGCCAATGAGCTGCTGGCCGCCAAACGTATCCCACAGGCGGAATTCAGCCTTCAGCCTGCCGTCCGGCTGCTTGCTGATGCGGCCCGTGACCAGCGCCTGTGCATTGATGACCTTCCAGTCCTCGAACCGTGGCGCGGCATCAGGATTGGAGATCTTTTCAATGAAGGCCGTCTTGTCGATGGGAGCAAACAGGCCAGAGCGCTCCAGATCCGCTGCAATCACCGCACTGATATTGGCGCCAAGCTGGTCGCCCGACAGGAAATCGGTGATGGCGATAGGCAGAGGCTCAATGACGCCCTTGTTGATATTGATTTCCACCACGGCACGCGCCGGCATGGTGCTGGCAAGGCTTGCGGCAATCACACATGCGAAAGCCGAAAAGACTGCCCGGATCTTCTTCTTGATGCCGATAGTCATATCTTTTGGGACCTCTTTTGTCCTTGGCATGGAGCAATCCAGCTTTTCACGGAAACTCCGACTGCTCTACCATATTGTCATTTCGCAGTTCCGGATGGAAAACCGGTTTCCACCTTTCCTGGAACTGCTCCAGTTTCAAGGTGATCAAGCCTGGCCTGATCAGAACATGTCACTTGGATCAAAGTGAACGATCACTTCACTCCATGAATCATACTTGTCGCGTGGCAGGTTGTATGGGGCACAGCGCAACACGGCGCGCTTGGCGCTTTCGGCTGCAGCACGCGCCACACCATCACCACCGCCGGACGTCACCTCTGGCGCACCTTCAATCTCGCCATTCTCGTTCAGGCGCATCTTGACGGTCACCACCAGACCCGGTGCATCCGCGACACCGGCCGGCACATTCCAGCACTTGGAAATGGCGCCCTTCAGCGCATCCATTTCCGTCTGGCTGAGCTTGTTGCCGCCCGTATTCTTCCTGCCACCAAGTGCGGCCTGATCGGTCGAACGCTTCGCACCGCCGCCAGCCGCCTTCTGCTTGTTCAGCAGCGCCTGCACCTCATCCATCAGCGCGTCATTCTTCGACTGACTGGTCTGCGACGTATTCTTCTTCGGCTTTACGTCCTCGGTCGGCTTCTTCTCCGCCGTCTTGGTCGGGGGCGTCGGCTTGGTCTGCGGGGTCGGCACACGTTCCGGCGGCTTCGGCCGATCTGGTTCCGGTGCTTCCGCCTGCGTGTCAATTGCCTCCTTCACCGGATCAGGCTCCGGCTTTGGTTCAGGCCGTGGTTCAGGCTTCGGTTCCGGTTTTGGCTCGGGCTTGGGTTCCGGTTTGGGCTCAGGCTTCGGCTCCGGCTTGGTCACCGGTTCCGGCTGCGCCATTGGTTCATCCGCTGTTTCCACCGGCTTCGGCTTGTCGCCCGGCATGGGCGGCGTATCAAGATCAATATCCTGATCCCCAATATTCTGCGCTTCCGGCACGGTCTGCGGCTTGCTGGTCGGCTTTGGCGCCGACTTTTCCGCCTTCGGCGCCGTCTTTTCGCCTATCTGAACCTGTGACAGCGCTTCAATCGGCACGATATCAACGGGAAACGCCTCCGAATCCGTCGCATCGAAGGTTTTCGGCGACGAAAAGGAGACCACGGCCAGCGCGATGACCAGCGTGTGAAGCGCAACAGAGGATGTGAGGCCGACCTTCATGATGACGTCAGCTATCCTGCTCCTGGAGGGTCACAAGGCCGATATTCTTGAATCCGGCGGCGGAAATACGGGCCATGACCTTCATCACGGTGCCGTAATCAGCGGCTTTGTCGCCGCGAACGAAAATGCGCTCTTCATAGCCTGTCTTGGCAATGGCCTGCAGCTTGGGCACGACCTCATCAATCGCGATCTCGGTTTCCTGCAGATAGATCTTGCCTTCAGGATTGATCGATACGGTAATGGGCTGGGTATCGGCATTCATGGCCTTGGCCTGCGTATCTGGCAGGTCGATCGGCACGCCAACGGTCAGAAGCGGCGCCGACACCATGAAAATGATAAGCAGCACCAGCATAACGTCAACAAAAGGCGTCACGTTGATTTCGCTCATCAGTGCCTTCTTGCGGCCGCGCCTGCGACGCCCGCCCGATTGCATTCCTGAATTTCCAACTGACATGCCCATTGCAATATTCCTGGAGGCTGAATTGGCCGTAATCTCAAGCCGCGTTCAATGACGCGGCGTCAGCTTCTCATCGATTTGGCGCGATAGTATGGCGGAGAACTCATCGGCAAAGCCTTCAAGCTGCGCCCCGATCTTGCCCGCATCGGCGGAAAGCTTGTTATAGGCAATAACGGCCGGAATGGCGGCGAGAAGACCGATGGCCGTTGCCAGAAGTGCTTCCGCAATACCCGGCGCAACCACCGCCAGACTGGTATTCTTCGACGCGGCAATGGCCTGAAACGAGGTCATGATACCAACAACCGTACCAAACAGGCCGATAAAGGGCGCCGCCGAACCAATCGTCGCCAGAAAGCCAAGGCGTGATTCCAGCTTTTCGCTTTCACGCGCGAGAGCCACATCCATGGCCTTTTCAATACGCATCTGCAGGCCGATCGGGGAACGTGCGCCCTTTTCCAGCGACTTTTTCCATTCCCGCATCGCCGCCATGAAAATCGACGCCATGCCCGAGGTGCGGCGCTCGCTCAAGTTACGATACAACTCTTCCAGCGACTGGCCAGACCAGAACGCCTCTTCAAAGCGGCCAATGGCGCGGCGTACGCGCCCATAGGCAATCACCTTGTCAAAGACAATCGCCCAGGTCCAGATCGAGGCACCGAGCAGACCCAGCATAACCAGCTTGACCACCCAGTTTGCCTGCATGAACAGACCCCAGAGGGTAACATCCGCGGCGGGGGCCGCTAAGGCAACATTTTCCATCGATCCTTCGTCCTCGAATCCAAACGCCCGGCTCTTGACCGGGCGGCATCGAAAATCCCTGACTGTACGCTTTGCAAGAAAGCGCTCAAACAAGTTAAGCTTGCTACACAGATACTGTCTGATCGTTCGCGCCGAGTTACAGCTTTCTGCATATCAAACGCGCCATGCTGGATTTTCTGTAAAATCCTCATAGGCTTGTAAGGTTAATTTTGGTGAAAGGAAGGCATCGCAGCACAAACCTGCCTTTCCACCGATTCCATCACCCTACTCATGAATGATTATGGTTAAAGATGCGTTAGCATATGCAACGAATTTGAAAGCAAAACATCGGGCAGACGGCAAAAATCCAGGCTTTTACGCGCCATATGGCAGGAATGCGGGTGTGTGTGTCTGAGAAAACAAAAACCGCTCCTGTCTGGCCGAATGGGACGCCATTGCAGCGCGCCGCATGCAACCCGTCATTTGGTGCCGGTAAAGGCGGCGCGCCATTCGTCCGGAATGCGCCGCGGATGGCCCTGTTTGGTGATCATCACCGCCTCCACTCTCGCTTCTGACAGGAGGCGTCCTTCGCAGGTGATTCTCTGCTGCATGATCACGCGCGCACCGCGAATTTCCTTCACGCTGGTTTCGATCAGGATCAGGTCATCCATCCTGGCTGGCGCACGGTAATCGATCTCCATCCGACGCACGACCCAGACCATCTCCTCGCCAAGCGCGCCTTCCGCAAGCTCAATATGGTGCACATTCTGCAGGCGTAGAAAATCGGTGCGCCCGCGCTCGTAAAATTCGAGATAGCGCCCATGATAGACAAAGCCGGAAAAATCCGTGTCGGCATAATAAATGCGTGCATAAAGCCGATGCACACCGTCCTTCAGCTCACCCGATACGGCCCGTTCGATCGCACGATCACCCATTTTATGACTCATCATCCATAAACAGACCGAATTGCGCCTGTTGCGCATTATCTGCCGGCGGTGTCAGCCCCAGATGCGCCCATGCCACGGAAGTCAGCACACGCCCACGCGGCGTGCGTTGCAGGAAGCCCTGCTGGATCAGATAGGGTTCGATAATATCCTCAATTGCGTCGCGCGGTTCGGACAGACCAGCGGCAATCGTCTCGATCCCCACCGGGCCACCGCCAAAATTGCGCGCAATCATGTTGAGATAACGCCGGTCAAGCTGGTCAAACCCGCGATTATCAACTTCCAGCCGCGACAGGGCCTCTTCCGCAATCTTGCGGTCAACCACGTCAGCTCCTGCGACCAGCGCAAAATCGCGCACACGGCGCAACAGACGTCCGGCAATACGCGGTGTGCCGCGCGAGCGGCGCGCCACTTCCAGCGCGCCATCGGGCGAAATGCCCATGCCCAGGATGCGCGCGCCACGACGCACAATATATTCGAGTTCCTCGACCGTATAGAAATTCAGCCGGACCGGAATGCCGAAACGGTCGCGCAGCGGCGTCGTCAGCAGGCCAAGCCGCGTGGTGGCAGCCACAAGCGTGAACTTTGCCAGATCGATCTTGACCGAGCGAGCCGCCGGCCCCTCGCCGATGATCAGGTCAAGCTGGAAATCCTCCATCGCCGGATAGAGAATTTCCTCAACCGCCGGGCTCAGACGATGGATTTCATCGATGAACAGAACATCACGTTCTTCGAGATTGGTGAGCAAGGCAGCAAGATCGCCCGCCTTGGCGATCACCGGCCCGGAGGTCGAGCGGAAATTGACGCCCAGTTCCTTGGCCATGATCTGTGCCAGCGTGGTCTTGCCAAGGCCCGGCGGGCCGACAAACAGCACATGGTCAAGCGCCTCGCCGCGCGCCTTGGCTGCTTCAATGAATACTTTCAGATTGGCGCGCGCTGCCGCCTGCCCGACAAAATCGTCAAGGCTCTGCGGGCGCAGCGTATTGTCGGTTTCATCACCGCGCTTGGTGACATCAATCAGAGGATTCCGTTCGCTCATGCCCCTCTCCTCGCATGCCTGCACCCCTGAGGCAAGGCAATCAACGCGAAAGCTCCTTCAATCCAAGCCGGATCAGCTTGGCTGAATCGGCATCCTCGCCTGCCTCGCGCAGCGCTGCGGCAACGGCATTGGCCGCCTGATCGCGCGAATAGCCAAGATTGGCCAGAGCCGACACCGCATCGGCAACCGGCGTCGACGCCACACCGGAGCCAAGCTCCTGTTTCAGCCCGATCGTGCCGCTTGCCTCGCCGGCAAAGGCGGGCGCCTTGTTCTTGAGTTCCGTCACGATGCGCTCGGCAACCTTCTTGCCAACGCCCGGTGCCCGCGCCACCATGGCAAGGTCACGCAGCGCAATCGCATTGGCAAGCTCGGATGGCGAAAGCGTGCCCAGCACGGCAAGCGCAACCTTGGCGCCCACGCCCTGCACATTCTGCAACAAGCGGAACCATTCGCGTTCAAGCTGCGTGGCAAAGCCATAAAGCCGGATCATGTCCTCGCGCACATAGGTTTCGATGAACAGCACAACCGCTTCCCCGACCGCGCCAAGATTACCCAGCGTTCGCGCCGAACAGAAGGCGACATAGCCAACCCCATGCACGTCGATGACGACATGGTCTTCCGCGATCTCATCAATCGTTCCCTTGAGCTTGCCGATCATTCCCGTCCCCTCAACCTGCCAGAAGCTCTTTCAGGCGTCTGGCATTGGCAATGCTCTTGCGGTTATGCGCATGACAGATGGCGATTGCCAGCGCATCCGCAGCATCGCTGGTATCGAAGTTGGCACGTGGCAGCAAAACCTTGACCATCATGTGGATCTGCTGCTTTTCGCCGTGTCCCACGCCAATCACCGATTTCTTGACCGCATTGGGTGCATATTCGGCAACCGGCAGACCGGCCTGCGCTGGCGCAAGCAGGGCAATGCCGCGCGCCTGGCCAAGCTTCAGCGTGGCGGTCGCATCCTTGTTGACAAATGTATGCTCAACGGCTGCCTCATGCGGCATGTACATGTGCAGGACTTTTGCAAGCCCCTCATGCAGCTGGCAAAGCCGTGATGCGAGATCAAGCTCGGCATCGGAAGTCACCGTGCCGGAGGCAATGAAATGCAGGGAATTGCCAAGCGATTCGACAATGCCCCAGCCGGTACGGCGCAGGCCCGGATCAATGCCAATGATGCGAATCGATTCTTTCATAAGTGAACCCTAGCTTGAGATGGGTTCGCTTGACAGCAGAAAAGTGAACAAAAGAGAAACATACGCACAAGATGCGCAGATTCCGTTCAAGCCACTCCGAAGGCCGTGCGCAGAAGCACGATCTGCTGTGAGACCGGGTTGCCATGCCGGTCCGTGGCCAGCTGGCGCTGTGGATTGCGCACTTCACAATCCATGTGGCGGATGCGCTCTTCCAGCCGCAGGGAACGCTCGACCAGATCAACAAAGGCCTGTGGCAATTCGCTCCAGCCGGGCGCAGCCTGGCCTGCGCTTGGGGTATCCAGACGAACCTTGGCCTTTTCGGCCGTTACCTGCTGGCGTGACATCTCGCCATTGCGCATGGCGCGCTGCAGGAGCAGCCATGAGGCGATCTGCATCAGCCGCGTGGTCAACCGCATTGATTCCGTTGCATAAAGCGAAGCGGCAACACGCGACAGATTGCGCGATTCAATGCGCCCTGCGCCATCGAGATAGCGCGCGGCTTCTTCCACCATCGCCATACCTTCGGCATAGAGCGGGCGGAACTTGTCCGAGAAAACGATGCGCTCAGCAAGGCTGATCATATTGCCCGTCACCTGACCCTGTTCGCTAATCACAACTGCCACCCTGCATCACCGCCATGATTGGCGGATCACTGTTTGCCGCGCAGACAGTCTGCCCACGCCATTATTCGAATGTGCTGACGTTCGAACACGGGAATGATCCTGAGAAAACCGTCCGCACGGACCGCTCCACGACAAAGTGCACAGTCATGCACGGTTGCGCAAGAATATGTTTAATTTTGGGTTAATGCTGCAAACCACCCGTTAACCCCTGTTGGGCAGGCAAAAAAAGAGCCGCAAGGGCGGCTCTCGAATTTAACAGGGAGGCGTCAAACAGAGTGACTAACCACTCGGTCAGAATCCAGCCGAACTGGATAGGATCAGTTAACCATCACAGGGTTAATGAATGGTTAATGACTGCTCCGAGCGTGAGGAAAATGGAACTATACGGTGCGAAGCGCAGGTGCCGGCTCTGGCACTGCGTGCCCGGCCGGCGTGGTGGCATTATCGGCCGGCTTCGGCTCGACAATTGCAGCCGGCTTGATAACGCCGTTCTTGCCCCAGCCAATGCTCGGCAGCCATTCCAGATAATAGGCCAGCGCAAACTGCACCACGATGCCGGTTGCAATCAGCAGCGTGTCGTAAGGCAGGCCGCCCGGATTGACCAGCTTCATGACCTGCGCCGTCATCGACAGAAGTGTGCCGACGATGAAGATCGGCAGCGAGTGCTTGCCAAGAATGGCAAGCGGATTGTCGGGCCGGGTGCGCGCCATGTTCGACAGGGCCGGAATCACGGCAATCAGATAGGCCATTGCCAGAACATGCAGCAGGCGCGGCAGGGACAGATAGGTCTTGTCAAAACCGGTCAGCACCATGGGCAGGCCCATGGACGTATCAATGCCCCACAGCGGAATGCGCACCCATGCCAGCGCCAATACCAGATAGGCAACCGCCGCCGCAATCAGGGCCGGATGATGCGGCAGTGTTCCGCCGCGGCGTACATGAAGCATGCCGGCAATGCCGATGGCAAACAGGAACTGCCATGACAGCGGATTGAGGAACCACTGGCCTTCGGTCGGGAAATTGACCGGCGCCACCATGTAATAGCCGGACAGGAACCAGACGGTTCCGGAAATGGCAAGCATCAGCGGCAGACTGATGCGCGCAAGCAAAAGCATCAGCGGCGCAAACAGCATCAGGACGGCATACATGGACAGGATATTGTTATAGCCGAGCTGATGACCAAGCAGGACAAGGCCGAACAGAGCCTCAACCGGCTGTTTGACCAGTGGGCCGATATTGATCTCGTTGAGCAGCTCGGTGCGCTTGAGGAAGATCGCCGCGGACGCAAAAATGGCAATGGTCGCCATGGTCGTCATGATATGCGCGGTATAGAGCACACCAGCACGACGCCACATCTTCAACGACAGCAGCAGCCTGTTGCCGGCCACGAACCTGCTGCCATAGGCAAGCGCGACGGCAATGCCGGAAATCAGCACAAAGGCTTCCGCAGAATCGGAAAAACCGAAATTGCGATGGGTGAAATGCTCGTAGATCGTACCCGGCACGTGATTGACAAAGATCGTCAACAGCGCAAGCGCGCGAAAGACGTCAATACGTGTGTCGCGTGCCTTTACCGTTGCAGGCAACGTTGGCCGTCCAACTGCATTTGTCATCTGCGTTACTGCCTATCCTGTCTGGAACGGCGCTGGATCGGGAAGACCGCGCGTTCCATTCTTCGTTTCCTGGCTTGCCGTCAGGCGCGCATTCCCAACATCATGTTGGCTTCCTACCCAACCGCCAGCCGTGCCTCATTCGCAATATTTCCGCCTTATATAGTGCTATCGTGGCAGAAACAGAGAGCGCGCCAATCAACTTTGGTTCACACTGATAACAAATCGACAGCAAAGGCCTGCCGGAATGCAAAAAAGCTGTTCTTTGCGGCATAGTTAATCTATGCCCGAATTCCATCATGATTTTCACGTTAGGTTGCGACCATGAACACGACCAATCCTCAATCTGAACGTTGCCGCATCGTGCTGGTTGCGCCACCGCTTGAGCATGGCAGCAAACTGGCGGAATTATTGGCCTCAGCCCTTTCCGGCGGCGATGTCGCAAGTGTCATTCTCGATTCAAACGGACTTGATGAGGCAAGCTTCCAGACGGTTGCCGAACAGGCCGTGCCGATCATCCAGCAGGCCGGGGCTGCGGCGCTGATCATCAATGATACGCGCATTGCCGGACGCGTTGGCGCCGATGGCGTCCACATTGAAGGCAAGGCCGAGGATGTGGCCGAAACCCTTCAGAAACATTCGCCCAGGATGATCGTCGGCAGCGGCAATCTTCGCGACCGCCATACCGCCATGGAAATTGGCGAATTGCAGCCCGATTATGTCTTCTTTGGCAAGATCGGCGCGGACAACAAGCCGGACGCCCATCCGCGCAATCTGTCGCTGGCCGAATGGTGGGCGGCAATGATCGAAATTCCGTGCATCGTTCAGGCAGGCAGCGACCTGCAAGGCATCGTCGCAGCCGCTGAAACCGGCGCAGACTTCGTCGCACTTGGCCGCGCAGTCTTTGATGCGCCCGATCCCGCCATGGCCGTTGCCGAGGCCAACCGGCTTCTTGATGAGAGGGCGCCACGATTTGAGAGCTGAAACGTCCGCAATGAAACGTGATTCAGGAACAAGCATGAAGGCGAAGATATTGCTCACGACAGCCTTGTCATTGGCCATGCCTGCCATGACACCTGCCGCTGCCGAGCCTGCCGGATCGCAAAGCCAAACCAGACAGGACACGCAAGCCCCAGACAAGAAGCAGCAGGCAGACAAGGGCGACAAGCCGGTGATGCTGCGCCAGCCCGCCACCATGGAACCCATGCCGCCCATCGACCCGCACCGTTTTGGCGACAAGGTGCCGGATGAAGCCTTTGGCGCCTATCAGCGCGGTCTTTATCTGACCGCATTCAACCTCGCCAGACCGAAGGCCGAGCAGGGCGATCCGGCTTCCCAGACGCTGATTGCCGAAATCTATGCCCGTGGCCTTGGTGTTCCTGCAGACCAGACCAAGGCTGCCGAATGGTATGCCAAAGCCGCCGAGCAGGGCCAGCGGGAAGCCCAGTTCCGTTATGCTGCCATGCTGCTTCAGGGCAAATATGTGCCCAAGGATCCGCAAAAGGCTGAATTCTACATGAAAAAGGCAGCCGAAGCCGGCAACCCCATGGCGCAGTTCAACTATGCCCAGATGCTGATGCTCAAGACACCGGGCAAGGCCGGCCTCGACCTCGCATTCCCGTGGTTTGAAAAGGCGGCAGAAGCCAATCTTGCCGATGCGCAATATGCCCTGAGCCAGATCTATGCCAATGGCACCGACAAGATTGCCCGCGACGACAATAGGGCTCGCGCCTATCTGTTGCAGGCAGCCATCAAGGGCTATGACACCGCGCAATATGATCTCGGCGAATGGCTGGTGACAGGCCGCGGCGGCGAACGCAATTATGAGGCAGGCTTCAAATGGACGGCGGCAGCCGCCCGCCGCGGCCTTGTTGCCGCACAGGCCTCTCTTGCCCGGCTTTATCGTGACGGGCTTGGCACGGAAGGCGATCTGGTCAAGGCCGCTGCCTGGTATATTGTCGCCCAGCGCGCCGGCTATCGCGCTCCAGACCTCAACGACATGATGGACGGACTGGACGACGAACAGATCAAACAGGCGATCGAAACGGCAAACAAACTCGATATCCGTTAATTTAAGACGGATTTTTATCGCAAGTGATGGCAAGTTCTGCCCGCAAGTCTTGCGCAAAGCGGCTTTTTATGGTCTTGGAAACGCCGATTGTCGTGGTTCGGGTCAGGACAGCATGATCGTCGGAAATTGCCGGTCGATCGCTTCTGATTTTTTCAGACGAACCGCTAATGTTTCACATCAGTCCCGGATCAAACGCATGAAGATCAATGGTAACGAAATCCGCCCAGGCAATGTCATCGAGCATGATGGCAGCCTTTGGGTTGCCGTCAAGTGCAATGCAGTCAAGCCTGGCAAGGGCGGCGCTTACAATCAGGTCGAACTGAAGAACATCATCAACGGCACCAAGCTCAATGAACGCTTCCGCGCCGCTGAAACCGTCGAGCGTGTCCGTCTTGAACAGAAGGATTTCTCTTTCCTCTATGAACAGGGCGACTCGCTGATTTTCATGGATACCGAAACCTATGAACAGCTTGAGCTGCAGAAGGACTTCGTTGGCGACCGCGCTGCCTTCCTGCAGGACGGCATGATGGTCACGGTCGAACTCTACGAAGAAAAGCCGATCGGCATCCATCTGCCGGATCAGGTCACGCTGACGATCACCGAGGCCGATCCGGTCGTCAAGGGCCAGACCGCAGCCTCCTCCTACAAGCCGGCCGTGCTGGAAAACGGTATCCGCATTCTCGTTCCGCCATTCATTGAAGCTGGCGAACGCATCATCGTTGACACCAACGAAATCACCTATGTAAGCCGCGCATGACAAGCGCGCCTGTTCGTTGATTGAAAATCCCGGCGGCGCCAGCCACAATTGGCGCCGCGGTCCGGCTGCCATGACGGCACCGCGACGGTTCTTTTACAAACTGCTCAATTCCAGAGGACGATCAGAAAATGGCTCGTTCAGCCCTTCTCAATGTTATGGTTCAGGCCGCCATGAAGGCCGGGCGCAGCCTTGCGCGTGATTTCGGCGAAGTACAGAACCTGCAGGTCTCGCTCAAGGGGCCAGGCGATTATGTCAGCCAGGCTGATCATCGCGCCGAAAAAATCATCTTTCAGGAATTGAGTCGCGCTCGTCCCGATTACGGCTTTCTGATGGAAGAAAGCGGTGAGATCGCAGCCAAGGACGGGCAGCATCGCTGGATCGTTGATCCGCTCGATGGCACCACCAATTTCCTGCATGGCATTCCCTTCTTCGCAGTCTCGATCGCGCTTGAGCGTCAGGGACAGATCGTTGCCGGCGTCATCTACAATCCGGCTCTGGATGAGCTTTACACTGCCGAACGTGGTGGTGGCGCCTTCCTGAATGACCGCCGCCTGCGCGTTGCCGCCCGCACCAAGCTGGTCGATGCCGTCATCGGCACCGGCATCCCGCATCTGGGCGTCGGCCATCATGGCCATTATCTGGTTGAACTGCGCAATGTCATGGCGGAAGTCTCTGGTGTGCGCCGCATGGGAGCCGCAGCGCTTGATCTGGCATCGGTTGCCGCTGGCCGTCTCGATGGTTTCTGGGAAGACGGCCTGTCACCATGGGATATGGCCGCAGGCATCATCATGGTGCGCGAGGCTGGCGGTTTCCTCTCCGACAAGAACGGCGGACAGGACATGTTCACCACCCGGAACATCGTCGCCGGCAATGAGGCCATTCACCGCGCCCTGCTGAAGACGATCAAGAAACCCATCTGATCAGACAAAAAATAAAATATGGCCGAACCCTGAACAGGTTCGGCCATTGTTCATCCGCCCCATATATCTCTGTCATCAATTGACACGTGAAGCGCAATTGATCAGCTTGGAAATATAATATGATGGAAGCAAAAGAACTTTAAATAACTATCGACGTATAACGCCGACCGTTATTTATTAGAGGAACTTGTGGATGATGTCCGGGATGCATTCGATCAGCTTGTTGGCTGCACCAAGAGCAATATTGGTAAGCAAAAAAGTCCAGTCCATTTAAATATTCATTTCCTAAAATAATGATTACGACGCTTATGTAAAAAAGTATGAAGGTAAATTCAATATACAATTTTGAAGTTAATTTTTACTACAGGATTTTATGGTGTTTATTGTGTTTTGCTGCTTTAGGCGGCAATTTGATAAGAATAAAAATTTCTTCAACAAATGATTCCTAATGCCTTCGTTTTCAAGTAGTCTTTCATCCGACAACAGGTACGGAGCATGAAGGATGAGTGACAAGACAGCTTCTCGGGCACGTGATGACGCTGGCTATGATTTCGATCCCTATCGCCTGAGCAGCCCGCATATCGCCATTCTGTCAATGGTGATCTTTCTTATTCTGGTTGGTTTTCTGGCTGTCATCCTGAGTCGGCAGATTCATACTTTCTTCGTCACCAACCCGCTTTTGAACGGCCTGATTCTGGGCGTTTTGCTGGTTGGCATTCTGCTGGCCTTTGGTCAGGTTCTGCGTCTTTTGCCAGAGATTCGCTGGGTCAATTCGTTTCGCGAGGGTAACAGGGATGGCTCCACCCGTGCGCCCGTCCTGCTTGCCCCGATGCGTGCGCTGATCGGCAGACGCCAGTCCATGGCGCTTTCCCCCACCTCGATGCGCTCCATTCTCGATTCGATTGCCACACGCCTGGATGAAAGCCGCGACACATCGCGCTATCTGATCGGGCTTCTGGTCTTTCTCGGCCTGCTTGGCACGTTCTGGGGACTTCTGGAAACCGTCGGTTCGATCGGACATACGATCCAGTCCCTGAGCGCGGAAGCAGGCGACACAAACAGCATCCTTGATTCGCTGAAAGCCGGTCTGCAGGCTCCGCTTTCCGGCATGGGCACGGCCTTTTCCTCATCATTGTTCGGCCTTTCCGGCTCGCTTATTCTTGGCTTTCTTGATCTTCAAGCAGGCCGTGCCCAGAACCGCTTCTATACCGAACTGGAAAACTGGCTGTCGTCGGTGACGGATCTGGGCTCCGACATCAATGCCGACTATGGCAATAATGAAGAACTGCGCCTGCTTGCTGACCGCCTGCAAAGCCTGCAGGGAACGGAAGCCTCGTCCCATCGCACCACGGCAGCCCTTGCCAGTCTGGCCGAGGGCATACAGGGGCTCGTCAAGAACATGCGCAGCGAACAGCAGATGATGCGCGACTGGGTCGAAAAACAGGCAGAAGAGCAAAAGGCCATGCGCGCAACGCTGGAGCGCCTGTCACGCCTGCTTGCGGCCAGCGACCAGCACATGCACAACGACAAGGCGGAGTAGGCCCGATGGCGCTCGCCCGCAATCGCAAACCACAACGCCATATCGATTACTGGCCGGGCTTCGTTGATGCCCTGACGACGCTCCTTCTGGCCATCATGTTTCTGCTGACGGTCTTTGTCCTGGCGCAGTTCATTCTGAGCCAGGAAGTCAATGACAAGGACAGCGTACTGGCCCGTCTCAACAGCCAGATTCAGGAACTGACCCAGCTTCTGTCGCTGGAGCGCAGCAACAGTCAGGATTTGCAGGAGACGATCGCCACCCTGCAAGCCTCCCTTGCCAGTGCCGAAAGCGAACGCTCCCGCCTGCAGTCCCTGCTCAATGAAGGTGCTGGCGCGGGAGCCGCCGCCGAAAAACGCGTTGGCGAACTGTCGGCCTCGCTTGAGGCAGAAAAACAGGTCAGCGCACGTGCGCTCAGTCAGGTCGAACTGCTCAATCAGCAGATTTCGGCCCTGCGCCGTCAGATTGCCGCACTTGAAGAAGCATTGAACGCATCCGAAGCGCGCGACAGGGAATCCAATGCCAAGATTGCCGATCTTGGGCGGCGCCTCAATGTGGCGCTTGCCCAGCGCGTGCAGGAACTGAACCGCTATCGCTCCGATTTCTTCGGCCGGCTGCGCGAGATTCTCTCTGACAAGGAGAATATCCGCATTGTCGGCGACCGCTTTGTGTTCCAGTCGGAAGTGCTGTTTCCAACTGGTTCAGCCGAAATCAATCCGGCCGGTCAGGCAGAGCTGAAGAAGCTGGCGGATGCGCTTATCGCGCTCAATCAGGAAATCCCAAGCGATATCAACTGGGTGCTGCGGGTGGATGGCCATACCGACAATGTGCCCCTGACCGGCACCGGCAAGTTTCAGGACAACTGGGAATTGTCGTCGGCACGCGCCACGGCCGTGGTCAAATTCCTGATTGCCAATGGCGTTCCGGCCAATCGCCTGGTGGCCGCCGGCTTTGGCGAATATCAGCCGCTGGATACGAGCGATACGCCCGAGGCCCGCGCCCGTAACCGCCGCATCGAGCTGAAACTGACAGAACGTTAGAACATCAAGCTTGCGTTCAGACCACCCTCCGGACATTTAAGAGTCTGAAAACAAGGGATTCGAGTCTGATCCTCATGTAAGAAAGAGCTGATCCATCCGATCAGCCCTTTCGACATTCCTGTTCTTCAGAGCCAAAGGCTTCCGCGCCTGTATCAAATTGCAGCTTGGCCAGACGAGCATAGATACCGCCCCTGGCAACAAGGCTTTGATGATTGCCTTCCTCGACAATGCGTCCGTGATCGAGCACCAGAATGCGATCTGCCTTCAGCACGGTCGCCAGACGATGCGCGACGACCAGCGTCGTGCGGCCCTGCATCAGCCCATCAAGCGCCTGTTGCACCAGCATCTCGCTTTCCGCATCAAGGGCAGAAGTTGCCTCATCCAGCAGCAGCACCGGCGCATCGCGCAAGATTGCCCGCGCGATGGCAATGCGCTGGCGCTGGCCGCCGGAAAGCGTAACCCCGCGCTCACCCACTTCCGTATCATAGCCATTGTCGAGTGCCATGATGAAGTCATGCGCAAGGGCAGCCTTCGCCGCCGCCACGATCTCGGCATCGCTGGCATCGGGGCGGCCAAAGGCAATGTTTTCACGCACGCTCGTTGCAAAAATCGTCACATCCTGCGGCACGAGCGCAATGCGCGAGCGCACATCCTTAGGATCTGCATCCGGCAGCGCCACGCCATCAAGCAGGATCCGGCCCGATTGCGGATCATAATTGCGCATGACCAGGGCAAAGACCGTACTCTTGCCCGCCCCTGAAGGGCCGACAATGGCCACTGTCTCGCCCGAGCTGACGGTAAAGCTCACACCATTGAGCGAAGGCGCCTCCGGCCGGGTCGGATAGGAGAAATGCACATTGTCGAAGACAATTTCGCCACGAGCCGGCTCTGGCAGGCGTACCGGATGGGCGGGGGAGACAATGCCGGGCTTTTCATCGAGAATTTCGGCCAGACGCTCGGTTGCACCGGCAGCCTGCGCAAGCTCACCGCCCACTTCCGACAGTGCACCGAAAGAACTTGCCGCAAACACGGCATAGAGCACGAACTGCCCCAGCGTGCCGGCAGAAATGGCACCTGACAGGACATCGCGCGAGCCAAACCACAGCACGGCGACCACGCTGGAGAAGACCAGAAAGATCGCAAAGGACGTCAACAATGCGCGCGCCGTCACGGAAGAACGCGCCGCCGCATAGGCATCTTCCACCGCACGGGCAAAACGGCCAACCGCCCTGTCCTCATGGGTAAAGGCCTGCACGGTGCGCATCGCGCCGATCTGTTCACTGGCATAGGAATTGGCTCTGGCCAACATGTCCTGCGTCATGCGCGAGCGGCGGCGCACGGAACGGCCAAAGGCAATCAGCGGAACGACAATCACCGGAATGGCCACGATCACCAACGCCGAAAGCTTCGGGCTTGTCACCACCATCATGGCAAGCGCACCAAGGCCGAGAATCAGGTTGCGCAGCGCCACAGAGGCTGTTGCCCCGACAACGGATTTGATCTGCGTGGTATCAACCGCAAGACGTGAGACGATCTCGCCCGATTGCGAACGGTCAAAAAATTCAGGCGACAAGGAGCTGACATGGGAAAAGACCGCATTGCGCAGGTCCGCCACCACACGCTCGCCCAGCGTGATGACGAAAAAATAGCGCAGGCCTGAGGCCACCGCCAGAAAGAAGGCCAACAGCACCAGCATGCCGAAATAATTATTGACGAACACCGCATCCGAGCCGCTGAAGCCGTGATCAATCATCCGCCGCACGGCAACCGGGACGGCAAGCGTGCTCAATGCCGCCGCCACCAGTGACAACAGGGCGCCAGCCACCAGACCCTTATAGCGGCCAATGAATGGTGCCATACGCTTCAACGGCTTCAGGGAACGACGCTTGCGCGGCATCTGTTCACCTGTTGAAAGCGGAGAAGATTGCGTATTTGTGCGAATTTGATCAGATCGTTCTGCCATTCTTCGGATTGCGCCCTTGTTATTAGCGTGCGCCTGATGTATAGGCTCGGCAACCCTTTTGGAAGCCGTTGCGTGTGTAACGGGTCTTCATAATTGCCATTGGGCGGAAGTGCCGCAGTCTGGATCATATTCAGAATGCGCCTTGGCGCCGACTTTCAGGAATAAGACAATGAAAGCCAATATCCATCCCGATTACCACACCATCAAGGTCGTGATGACCGATGGCACCGAATACCTGACCCGTTCGACCTGGGGCAAGGAAGGCGATACGATGAACCTCGATATCGACCCGACCACTCATCCAGCCTGGACCGGCGGTGCCCAGACCATCGTTGACCGCGGCGGTCGCGTTTCCAAGTTCAAGAACCGTTTCGGCAATCTCGGCCTCTGATCCAGATCTTGCCAACGAAAAGCCCCGCCTTCGGCGGGGTTTTTTATTGCCTGCGGAAGGCATCAACCAACAAAAAACTCCCGGCCATCTGGCCGGGAGTTTCAGAATCCAGCGTCTGGCCAATCAGGCGCTCAGCTTTTCCATGATTTCGTCGCTGACTTCAAAGTTGGTGTAGACGTTCTGGACGTCATCATCTTCTTCGAGAACGCTGAGAAGCTTCAGCACGGAGCGTGCCTTTTCCTCGTCAAGTTCGGTATAGGTCTGCGGCTTCCAGATCGTCTTGATCGATTCTGCTTCGCCCAGTGCGGCTTCGAGCGCCTTGGAAACTTCACCGATGCTTTCAAATGCGCAGATGATGACGTGACCGTTTTCATCGCTCTGCACATCGTCCGCGCCTGCCTCGATGGCAGCTTCCATCACCTTGTCGGCATCACCGACTTCCGGCTTGTAGACGATTTCGCCAACGCGATCGAACATGAAGGAAACAGACCCGGTTTCGCCGAGCGAACCGCCCGCCTTGGTGAAGGCAGCGCGCACATTCGATGCGGTGCGGTTGCGGTTGTCGGTCAGCGCCTCAACGATCACCGAAACACCGCCCGGGCCGCGACCTTCATAACGCACTTCATCATAGTTTTCCGCATCATTGCCGGAAGCCTTCTTGATGGCGCGTTCAATGTTTTCTTTTGGCATGGACTGCGCCTTGGCGTTCTGGACCGCCAGACGCAGGCGCGGGTTCATCGCAGGATCAGGCAGACCCTGCTTTGCAGCAACCGTGATTTCGCGCGCAAGCTTGGAAAAGATCTTCGACCGCATGGCGTCCTGACGCCCCTTGCGGTGCATGATGTTCTTAAACTGTGAATGGCCAGCCATGGCACCCCTGTTCTGTTAATTGGCAGCGCATGCGGAAAGCTGTTCGCCTGATGGAGAATGGGCGCGCAAGTCCGCCGCCGCGCTTTCCGTGCAGAGAATGGCGGCGTTATAAGAAATTGAGCGTGGTTCGTAAAGTGCAAGAGCCGTATTGTATAACGGCCGAAATTTCAGAAAATCGCGAAATCCCTCATATTTAAAAGAAAACAGGCCAGTGCCGATCAGGCTCGACGAAGCCCGTGCATCTGATTATCTATAAATCATGACCAAGCACGCATCCGAAACCATCGCCGCCCGCATCAGCCGCATCCTCGCCGACCGTATCATTGCCGGTACGATCGAGCCCGGCACCAGATTGCGGCAAGATCATATAGCAGAAGAATTTGCGACCAGCCATGTGCCGGTGCGCGAGGCCTTCCGGCGGCTGGAAGCGCAAGGTTTGGCCGTATCCGAACCGCGGCGCGGCGTGCGTGTCGCCGCATTTGACATCAGCGAAATCCGCGAAGTGGCCGAAATGCGCGCCGCACTTGAAGTCCTGGCCTTGCGCCATGCCGCACCCAACCTTACCCGTGCGATCCTCGACGCCGCTGAAAAGGCAGCCATCGAAGGCGACAGATCAAGCGATGTCAGAAGCTGGGAAGAAGCAAACCGCAAATTCCATCGCCTGATCCTTGCGCCATGCAACATGCCACGCCTGATGGCGGCAATCGATGATCTGCATGCCGCAAGCGCGCGTTTCCTGTTTGCGACATGGCGCTCGGAATGGGAAGTACGCACCGATCACGACCATCGCGCCATTCTGGCCGCCTTGCGCAAACAGGATGTCGAAAGCGCTGCCACCATATTGGCACGCCATGTGCAATGGATTGGCCACCGCCCGGTCAAGACGGCCTCCGGCCAGACGCGGGACGCCTTCGCGATTGTGGGCTAGCCACGAAACGCAATTTGCCCGAAAGTGATTGCCGCGACGCTGCTGACATCTGACAAAAGATCTGCCCGTTATAGCGGGTTGCGATGCCGCGAAAGCCCTTGAGCCAGCCGCCGTTTGGTCGCGAAACCGGGGCCAGCTTCAGCGAATGGCGTCAACGGTGCGTCTGCTGCGGGCTCTGGAATTACTGGCAGCCGGTCAATCCGTGACCGCCGTGGCGCTGGATTCAGGCTATAACAATGTGAGCGCCTTCATCACACTGTTTCGGCTGGTCTTCGACGTCACGCCGGGAAGGCACCAGACTGATCCTGAACTCCTTGAGTGTTTCTGAAGCGTTCGGTGCAGATGGGAATAAAACTCCCATGAAAAACCTGAACACAGGAACCGCCCCCACGTCTTCTCCAAACCTTAATGCTGCATCATGCAAGCCTTGCGCCTGTGCATGTCTTCCCTGCAGGACAGAAGAACAGCCCCAAAGCGGGCATTGCGCAATCATCCGGCGGCAGCCAACCACTCGCGCAGGCCGATATGATCTGCCGAACCAATCGCCACGGACCCGAACGCCTTTCTGCACGCCCCTGACATTCCAGCCATGAGACATGAAGGCAGCCGCTTCCATACACCCCTGCCGAATGCGCACGGATGGATCTTGCAGCATCGAACAGATCAATATCACAGACTGCAGGTTGGCACGCTCATGCTTGCGGCTTTGGCCTGAATTGTACCGCCATATGCTGGTTGTGGCGATGAAGGCGATGGCAGGAAAATAGCGACGCGTGTCGTGGCGAAAGACGCGGCACCGGAAAGTCCTGCGGCGGCAGAAGATGCGCCCGATGCCATTGCTGGCCCTGCAAACTTGCTTTCTCGCGACACGTCCGCTTGCCGGGCAGCGCCCCCTGCACAGGCACATTCTATAATTTTATAGATAATCATCCCGTCATTTATTGATAATCAAATCAGAAGCACAACCAATCGGCCCATCTCTCCATTTTTTCTTGCAATATTATCTATATTTGTTTGATAGTTGAATCGATGATTCAAAAATTATCTATAATTCGAGGAAACCATGACCGCACTGACCCAGACAAAATCTTTCAGCCCGCTCAACCTGCAATCGCGCAGCCTTGCGGTTAAGATCTTCGCTGTCCTGTTCGGCACGCTGGTGCTTGCCATCACCTCCCGGATTGAAGTGCCGATGATCCCGGTTCCCATCACGCTGCAAACGCTGGTCGTACCCATGGTTGGCGCGATTTATGGCGCACGCCTTGGCACAACAACGGTTCTGGCCTGGCTTGCGGAAGCCTTCGTCGGCTTTCCGGTTCTGGCGGGCGGCGCTGGCGGAGTCGCACATTTTGCCGGGCCAACGGCCGGCTATCTCGTCTCCTTCCCGATCATTGCCGCAGTCACGGGCTTCCTTGCCGAACGTGGCTGGAATGGAAGGCGTGTGGCGCTTGCCTTCCTCGCCTTCCTGCTTGCCAACGCCCTCTGCCTTGTCATCGGCGCGGCCTGGCTTGCCGCATTGATCGGCATTGAAAAGGCCATCGCTTTCGGCGTAACGCCCTTCCTGCTGGGCGGACTCATCAAATCGGCACTTGGCGCAGCCATGCTGAAGGCCGCAACACGCAGCTGATGCGGAAAAACCTGTGCTAAGCCTGCGCGGCCATCACCTGCTCTGCATGCTGAGCTATCGCGGCAATGGCTATTCGCCTGAATTCGTTCAGAATTTTGATGTCATTGCCGAACGCCTCAACAACAGGGAGACAATCCGTCTCGTGGATGGACCGGACGACATCTGTGCGCCTCTTTGCCGAGGGGGCGCTTCCTCGTCCGGTCACTGTCATAATGAAAGCGTCACCCGGCGCGACAGGCTGGCGCTTGCAGCCATAAGCCCCCTGCTTGGCCGCACACTGCAATCCGGCACGGAAATGGTGCTGGATGGCAGACAGCTTGCGCTGTTACGCAGGGCCTTTGCCGAAGGCGCAATCCGCAAGGCCTGTCATGGCTGCGAATGGTTTGATCTGTGCACGACGACAGCCGCTGAAAACTTTGCCCATACAAGAATAAATGACCACCCTCGTGACAGGGTGGTCAATGCCTGCAAGCCTTGTGCGTCCTAATCGACGCTCGTCGAGCCACCCCCCTTTTGCTTGCGCCGTGCCAGCATGTTCAATGCCTCCACCATCGCCGAGAATCCCATCGCGGCATAGATATAGCCCTTGGGCACGTGATAGCCGAAGCCTTCGGCAATCAGCGTCGTGCCAATCATGAGCAAAAAGCCGAGCGCCAGCATGATGATGGTCGGATTGGCGGCAATGAAACGCGACAGGGGTTCGGCGGCCAAAAGCATCACCATCACAGCCACAATCACGGCAATGACCATGATGACAATCTCATCTGTCATGCCGACCGCGGTAATGATGGAATCCACCGAGAAAACGAGATCCAGCAACAGGATCTGCATGATTGCGGCCCCAACCGTGAGACCGGCCACCGAACGCCCAAGCTTTTCCTTGTTGTCGACCGGATCCACAGAGTGGTGGATTTCCTTGGTCGCCTTCCAGACCAGGAACAGGCCGCCGGCAATCAGTATGATGTCGCGCCAGGAAAAACCATGGTCAAAGGCATGAAACAGCGGCTCTTTCAGTTGCACGATGATGGAAATCGTAAACAGTAGCGCCAGACGCAGGATCAGGGCCGCACCAATGCCGATCCGCCTTGCGCGCGCCTGTTGCGTGAGCGGCAGCTTGTTGGTCAGGATGGAAATGAAAATCAGATTGTCGATGCCGAGGATAACCTCCATCGCCACCAGGGTTACAAGGGCTGCCCAGCCTTCCAGGCTGGTCAAAAAGGCAAAATGCTCGACGATAGGCGCCATATGACTATCTTCCAATATGATTGTCTTCCATCAGGAATCCTGCCAGCAAAGACCGGACAGAGATGGATCGATAATCGGAAGATAATAAGCGCAAGACGGGTTTCAATCGGCCGACTGAAACAAAACAGGAAATGCGAGCAAAGCCGCCTTCCCTTCATTGGCTCGGCATCAGAAAATCGATTAGCACCAGAAGGAAGGAATGGTTTCTTCAAGATGCGGGCCGATGCGCAGCGGCGCGATCTTTTCGGCAAGTCCCGTGCGATCGGAAATCTCGATCCCCACGCCGCAAAGCGTTGCCGGGCCATTTGCCGCCTCAAAGCGTCCCTTTGGTACCTTCGACAGGAAGCGATTGAGCGGTTCTTCCTTGTCCATGCCAAGCGATGAATCGTAATCGCCGCACATGCCGGCATCCGACATATAGGCTGTGCCATTGCGCAGGATCTGGTAATCGGCGGTTGGCACATGGGTATGCGTGCCGACAACAGCACTTGCCCTGCCATCGACAAAATGGCCGAAACACTGTTTTTCGCTGGTTGCTTCGGCATGGAAATCAAAGAAGACCACATCCGCCTGCTCGCCAAGCGGGCAGGCGGCAAGGATCTGCTCGGCGCAGCCGAACGGATCGTTGAGATCCGGATGCATGAACACCCGGCCCATGATGTTGGAGACGAGAACACGCGCGCCATTGCGGGCAAGATAAAGCCCCTCGCCCTTGCCGGCCGTCCCTTTCGGAAAATTGGCCGGACGCAGGAAACGATCCTCGCGCCGCGAAAATTCCAGCGCCTCGCGCTGATCCCAGACATGGTTTCCGGTCGTCACCACATCGGCACCGGCACGGATCGTCTCGTGGAAAATCTCTTCGGTAATGCCAAAACCGCCAGCGGCGTTCTCGCCGTTGACGATCACAAAATCCAGCTTCAGATCGGAAATCAGACCCGGCAGTTTGTCAAAGACCACCGTGCGCCCCGACCGGCCCACCATATCACCCAAAAACAGCAATCTCATGGGGAGGCCTTATAAACCTGCGGAAAAGGAACGCAAGCCGCTCTCTGTCAGTATCTGATCAAGACCAATGTCATGCGGCTCATTGGGCACATGGTCAACTTCCTGGCAATCAAAGGCCATGCCGATCAGAACCGGCTTCACACCCCGCGCGGCAAAACGCGCCAGAGCCCGGTCATAATGGCCCGCACCATAGCCAAGCCTGTGCCCGCGCCTGTCAAAGGCAGCCAAGGGCATCAGCATGAGCGCCGGATCAACCATGGGCGCATTGCTGTCAGGCCCCATCGTGCCAAAGCCGGTCTGTACCAGCTCGGTATCCGGCAGATACTCCCGAAAGCCGATCGTCTCGTGATCAAGCACGACAGGCAGGCAGATGCGCGCGCCCCTTTCCCGCATCGAGAACAAAAGCGGGCGCGGATCAATTTCCGAGCGAATCGGCCAGTAACCGGCCACAATGACCCCTTCGACAATCGCAATGCCCGCCTCGCCTGCCTTTGCAGCTGCCAGACCGGCATCATAGCGAAAACGCGGGTCAAGCCCGTCCCGCCTGGCCAGAACCATGCGGCGCAATTGCTGCTTTTCTGTCGTATCGGGAGGGAACGCTTCCACCATCTTCATGCCTTCCTTCGTCCGGCGCCGTATCCCGCATGAGGGAAACAGAACCTGAGAACGCATGAAAGCACAGCCTTCCATGAAGCGTAAACAGGCTTTTGTGGGAAAATGAAACAGTGGCGACCACGACAACCGATGGAGAGATTGATCCCGGGTACCTACAAAGTAGGTGGGCGCCATATGCGAAGGCCCACGAGCCTTCACAGGGACAGCTCCCTAAGAGATCAATAAGGCCCCAGGGAATGCTGTTACTCCTGTCGGGAAGCGCAGTACGCCGAAGCACAATATAATGGCTGGCATACCGGATTGCCAGACGGCAAACCACTTTCACGAAAAACTTTTTTCAGAATTTTACGAGCCGGTGCGCGGTGCGATGCGGGCAGCCATCTGCTCAAGACGGACTGCGATATTCGACAGAAGATCCGTCAGGGCCGCATCATTCCTGTCAGCGCGGTTAAGCGCCTCATCACGTGCCTGACGCAGGGAATCAAGCTCGTTTTCAATACGCTGCAGGCGCTTCTGCAGCTCGTCCAGCTCGTCCATGACCATGATGCCGGCCATGACCGTCAGACGCAGATCGCCGATCTCACCGAAGGAAGATTTCAGATGCGTGACATATTGGTCAAAGCGCGCTGCAAGCCCGGCCAGATGCTCTTCCTGACCCTCGTCACAGGCCATACGATAGGATTTGCCATCAATGGTAACGGTAACGGTTGCCACGCTGCCCCTCCTATCGATCCAGAACGGCGCGAATGGTTTCCATCGCGGTGACAAGACGGCGGGAAACTTCACGATTGGCCGCCTCAAGCCGTTCGGCCCGCGCCTCAGACAGATCGAGCTCCTGCGCAAGACGCGAACGATCGGCATTCATGCGCTGCACTTCTTCTTCAGCCTCGATCAGGTCGCCTTCCTTGTCGAGGCGAAGTTCGATGGCCTGCTCAAGTATATTGACGGCCTTTTCAAGCCGTTCCAAGACTTGCCTGAGGGGTGCTTCCGGTGCCATCCATATCCTTTCTGAGGCCGCATCTGATTAATCGAATCGAGACTGCCAGACGGGCATCTTGGAAAAGACTGTAATAAGCGTATGATCGATAAGCAACAAATGAGGAAGCAATCTGCCCCGTCATGCACTGTTATCGGCAGGAAATTTGACTTTCCACCGAATAAAATTCCATCTTGTCCGCAACTCAATCGATTAGGCTGACGCAGTTTCCTGCTGAAAAGCCATCGTTTTATTGACTCCTCATGCGCAGGTGTTATGTGTCCCCTGTCTTCTGGCGCGCGCGGCAAAGATACCCCCATCTTCGTGTGACACGCGCCCAGACATGAGGCATCGCCGCAAACCCGGTAAACCTTTCTATGGAAAGACGGTTGGTACCATGAGCAATTCCGAAAAACAGAACCAGATGGCTAACGCAATCCGCTTCCTCTCGATGGATGCGATTGAAAAGGCCAATTCCGGCCATCCCGGCCTGCCCATGGGCGCAGCCGATATCGCGACGACGCTCTATACGCGTTTCCTCTCGCATGACCCGAAAAACCCGCATTGGCCAGACCGCGACCGTTTCGTTCTGTCAGCCGGCCACGGCTCGATGCTGCTTTATTCGCTGCTCTATCTTTCGGGCTATGAAGACATCACCATCGACGAAATCAAGAATTTCCGTCAGCTTGGCTCGCGCACCGCAGGTCATCCTGAATATGGCCATGCAGCAGGCATTGAAACCACAACCGGTCCGCTCGGCCAGGGCATTGCCAATGCCGTCGGCATGGCGCTGTCCGAGCGCATCCTGAATGCGCAGTTCGGTGATGATCTCGTCGACCACTATACCTATGCGCTGGTTGGCGATGGCTGCCTGATGGAAGGCATCAGCCAGGAAGCCATTTCGCTTGCGGGCCACCTGAAGCTCAACAAGCTCATCGTCTTCTGGGATGACAACAACATCTCCATCGACGGTCCGATCTCGATCACCGACAACACCAATCAGGCCGCCCGTTTCGCCGCTTCCGGCTGGAACACGCTGGCCGTTGACGGCCATGATCAGGACGCCATTGCCGCAGCCATCGAGGCCGCAAAGGCATCCGACAAGCCAACCCTGATCGCTTGCAAGACGACCATCGGCTTTGGCGCACCAAACAAGGCCGGCACAAACAAAGTGCATGGCTCGCCGCTGGGTGCAGAAGAAATCGCGGCCACGCGCAAGGCGCTGGGCTGGACGGCAGAGCCCTTCGTCGTCCCGGCTGAAATTCTCGATGCATGGCGCGTGGCCGGTCTCAATGCCGCCAAGAAGCGTCTGGAATGGGAAAAGCGCTTTGCCGCGGCCGATCCTGAAACGCGCGCCGAATTCGAACGCCGCATGCGCGGCAATCTGCCGGCAAATTTCAACGATGCCATCATTGAATACAAGAAGAAGCTTTCTGCTGAAAAACCAAAGGTTGCAACCCGCAAATCTTCGGAAATGGCACTGGAAGTCATCAATAACGTTGTACCGGAAACGGTTGGTGGCTCGGCCGACCTCACCGGCTCCAACAATACCAAGACCAGCCAGACCGTTTCCATCACGCCGGAAAATTATGGCGGCCGTTTCGTCCACTATGGTATCCGCGAGCTTGGCATGGCCGCTGCCATGAACGGCATTGCGCTGCATGGCGGACTGATCCCCTATTCCGGCACGTTCCTGTGCTTCTCCGACTATGCGCGTCCGGCCATGCGCCTGTCGTCGCTGATGGGCATTCGCGTCATTTATGTCATGACGCATGACTCCATCGGCCTTGGCGAAGACGGCCCGACCCACCAGCCGGTTGAACATCTGGCGGCCCTGCGCGCCATTCCGAACCACAATGTCTTCCGCCCTGCCGATGCGGTTGAAGTGGCGGAATGCTGGCAGCTGGCACTCCAGAACAGGAAGACACCATCAACCCTGGCGCTGACACGTCAGAGCCTGCCGACCGTTCGCACCGAACATCGCGATGAAAACCTCTCGGCCTTTGGTGCCTATGAGCTGGCTGCAGCAAGCAGCGATGCGAAGGTCTCGATCTTCGCATCCGGCTCGGAAGTCGAAATCGCGCTCAAGGCGCGCGACCTTCTCGAAGCCAAGGGCATTGCCACCCGCGTTGTTTCCGTACCGTGCTTTGAGCTGTTCGAGGAACAGAGCGCCCAGTATCAGGCAGCAACCATCGGCAATGCGCCGGTCAAGATCGCCATCGAAGCGGCAATTTCCCTCGGCTGGGAACGCTTCATCGGCGAAGACGGCATCTTCATCGGCATGAAGGGCTTTGGCGCTTCCGGCGAAATCAAGGATCTTTACAGGCATTTCGGCATCACGGCGGAAGCTGCTGCCGAAGCTGCCGAAAAGAAGCTCAACGCCGCATGAATTTCATGGCGCCGGGGGTGAAAGCCCCGGCGCTTCTCATTCGTGCCTGTCGTCACACCGCAGGCCAAGGCAACCAGTGAAGAACCCCATCGGGAGATTAAGAGAAATGGCAGTTCGCGTCGCAATCAACGGCTTTGGCCGCATTGGCCGTAACGTCCTCCGCGCTATCGTGGAATCGGGCCGCACCGACATTCAGGTCGTCGCAATCAACGATCTTGGCCCTGTCGAAACCAATGCACATCTTCTGCGTTATGACAGCGTGCATGGCCGTTTCCCGGCTGAAGTGAAGGTTTCCGGTGATACGATCGACGTTGGCTATGGCCCGATCAAGGTACATGCCGTGCGCAACCCGGCCGAGCTGCCCTGGGCAGCAGAAGGCGTCGACATTGCGCTCGAATGCACCGGCATCTTCACCGCCCGCGACAAGGCTGCGGCCCATCTTGAGGCAGGCGCCAAGCGTGTCATCGTTTCAGCTCCGGCTGACGGCGCCGATTTCACCGTTGTCTATGGCGTCAACCATGACAAGCTGACCAAGGATCATCTGGTCATCTCCAATGCCTCCTGCACCACCAACTGCCTTGCTCCGGTTGCGCAGGTTCTCAACGATGTCGTTGGCATCGAAAAAGGCTTCATGACCACGATCCACTCCTACACGGGCGACCAGCCGACGCTGGACACCATGCACAAGGATCTCTACCGCGCCCGCGCCGCAGCCCTGTCGATGATCCCGACCTCGACGGGCGCAGCCAAGGCTGTTGGTCTGGTTCTGCCGGAACTGAAGGGCAAGCTCGACGGCGTTGCCATCCGCGTGCCGACTCCGAATGTCTCGGTTGTTGACCTCACCTTCATTGCCAAGCGCGAAACCACGGCCGAAGAAATCAACAATGCCATCCGTGGAGCCGCAAATGGCCGCCTCAAAGGCATCCTCGGCTATACCGATGACAAGCTGGTTTCCTCGGATTTCAACCATGATTCCCATTCCTCGGTCTTCCACACAGATCAGACCAAGGTCATGGAAGGCACCATGGTTCGCATCCTGTCGTGGTACGACAATGAGTGGGGCTTCTCCAACCGTATGAGCGATACCGCTGTTGCCTTGGGCAAGCTGATCTAATCCTTTGCAGCGCCCCTCCCCAGGAGGGGCGTTTCACTTCATTATGAATTTCGGGGAGAAACATGAATTTCCGCACTCTTGATGATGCCGACGTCAAGTCGAAGCGCGTTCTGGTTCGCGTTGACCTCAACGTACCGGTCGCCAATGGCGAAGTCACCGACCTCACCCGCATCGAACGCATCGTGCCAACCATTGCCGAGCTGTCAGACAAGGGTGCAAAAGTCATTCTTCTCGCCCATTTTGGCCGCCCGAAAGGCATTGCATCCGAAGAAAATTCGCTGAAACAGGTCGTCAAGCCGCTGGCAAGGGTGCTGGGCAGGAATGTCCATTTCGCCGAAGACTGCATTGGCGACAAGGCCAAAGCCGCAGTCGATGCGCTGATGGATGGAGAGATCCTGCTTCTGGAAAACACCCGCTTCCACAAGGCGGAAGAAAAGAACGAACCGGATTTCGTCAAGGCTCTGGCAGCCAATGGCGATGTTTTTGTCAATGACGCCTTCTCGGCAGCCCACCGCGCCCATGCCTCGACCGAAGGCCTTGCCCATGTCCTGCCTTCCTTTGCCGGCCGCTCCATGCAGGCTGAACTGGAGGCACTGGAAAAGGGTCTTGGCAATCCGGCTCGCCCGGTCGTTGCCATTGTTGGCGGCGCCAAGGTTTCCACCAAGCTTGACCTTCTGTCCAACCTGATCGAAAAGGTGGATGCGCTGGTCATCGGCGGCGGCATGGCCAACACCTTCCTTGCCGCCCAGGGCCATAATGTCGGCAAGTCGCTGTGCGAACATGATCTTGCGCCGACTGCGCGCGAAATCATGGAAAAGGCCAAAAAGACCGGATGCGCCATCATCCTGCCGGTTGACGCCGTCGTGGCCTATCGCTTTGAGGCCGATGCGCCGAACCAGACCTATGGCATTGACGCCATTCCGGCCGACGGCATGATCCTCGATGCCGGCGCACTCTCAACCGAAAAGATCGCTTCGGTCATTGATGACGCCAAAACACTGATCTGGAATGGCCCGCTTGGCGCCTTTGAACTGCGTCCGTTCGATACGGCAACGGTTGCAACCGCAAAGCACGTTGCAAAGCGCACCAAGGAAGGCAATCTGGTTTCGGTCGGCGGCGGCGGTGATACGGTCGCAGCCCTCAACCATGCCGGCGTGGCCGATGACTTCACCTATATTTCAACCGCTGGTGGTGCCTTCCTCGAATGGATGGAAGGCAAGCCTCTGCCGGGCGTTGAAGTGCTGAAGAAATAGGCCGGTCTCAGCTCCGGGGCGTGAGTTTCACAAGCCGCCCCGGACTGTCATCCTCGATGAGCCAGACAGCACCATCAGGGCCGACCGCAACATCACGAATGCGGTTGCCCATGTCAAAGCGCTCCACTTCGTCTGCCCTTCCATGCGCATCAATCGCCACACGGACCAGCGCCATTGAGGCAAGCCCGCCGATCAAGGCCGAGCCTTTCCAATTCGAAAACAGTTCAGCCTCGTAAAAGACGAGCCCTGCCGGCGCAATGACCGGATTCCAGTACAATGGCGGCGGCTCAAATTCGGGCCTCGTTGCATGACGCGGGATTTTCGCACCACCATACTGGTCGCCATTGGAGACGACCGGCCAGCCATAGTTCAGGCCCGGCCGGATCAGGTTGAACTCGTCACCTCCGCGCGGCCCCATCTCATGTTCCCACAACCGGCCATCGGCTGAAAAGGCAAGCCCATAGGGATTGCGGTGGCCCAGACTATAGGTCAGCGCACGCACACCCTTTTCATGGGCAAAAGGATTGTCTTGCGGCACCGTGCCATCCAGTTTCATGCGCAGGATCTTGCCCATGGGCGCATCCCTGTCCTGCGCCTTTTCAGGCAGCATCCGGTCGCCAACTGTCAGGAAAAGGTGCCTGCCATCCGGCGCAAAGGCCATGATGCCGCCCGGCTGGCCACCGCGGGCAGAGACATCCTGTCGCCATAGCGTGGCAAGATCCTGAAGCCTGGCCGTTGCCTTGTCTTCCTTCAGTTCGCCACGGGCAAGGACGAGACGACTGCCCGTTTGTGCAGGCTCGTTATAGGTCAGGTAAATCCCGTGGCTTGACTGGAAATCCGGCGCTGGCGCAATATCGAGCAACCCATTCTGTCCGCCAAAGGCGACCTTTGGCACACCCATGACTTCTTTCTTCACGCCTTCTTGCGTGACCAGAAAGATCTTCCCTGCCTTTTCGGTCAAAATCAGCCTGCCATCCGGCAGAAAGGCAATCGCCCATGGTCGATCGAAACTTGCAATTTCCTCGACATGGAATGGAAGACTGGTCATGGCAGGGCGCCCACCCGCATTGATGCCTGTGGCCCAGACTGGTAAAATTTCCAGCCCCACAAGAAGAACGCCAACCGTGATGACGCGATTTATCAGGATCGGAAGTACCATGATCCGTGTCTCCTTGGTATTGGCATGGTGGAGCCAAGTTATCCCCAAGTCAAATACTGTGTGTATCTGTTTCCCGGACCCAGCAAGAAAACTTGTCCAATCTAAATCGTTTAAAATAATTTCAATCGTTTCAATCGGTTGCACCACCATTTGTTTTCCTGGACTCTTCTGCTATCGGCAATCAACCAACTTCAATTGGGAATGATCTGCGACCCGCTGGGTGTCAAAAGGAGCTTGCACATGACCGAACGTCTCGAAGATATTGCAGTTGCCATGGTAGCATCGGGCAAGGGCATCCTCGCCGCCGATGAAAGCTCCGGCACGATCAAGAAGCGTTTTGATACGATCAATCTGACCTCGACCGAGGAAACGCGCCGCGACTATCGCGAAATGCTGTTCCGCTCGGAAGAGGCAATGAAGAACTACATTTCCGGCGTCATCCTTTATGACGAAACCATTCGCCAGAAGGCCAAGGACGGTACGCCGCTGACCGATCTCATCCGCAATGCCGGCGCAATTGCAGGCATCAAGGTCGATGCCGGCGCCAAGCCGCTGGCAGGTTTTCCGGGTGAAACCATCACCGAAGGCCTTGATGGTCTGCGTGAACGCCTGAACGAATATTATGGCCTTGGCGCGCGTTTCGCCAAGTGGCGCGCCGTGATTGCCATCGCCAACGGTGTTCCGACCTGGGGCGCAATCAAACAGAACGCACAGGCGCTCGCACGCTATGCTGCGCTGTGCCAGGAAGCCAATATCGTGCCGATCGTTGAACCGGAAGTCCTGATGGACGGCAATCCGGGCGATCATTCGATCGACACCTGCTATCAGGTCACCGAATGGGTGCTGAAGACGGTCTTTGCCGAACTCTATGACGCCCGTGTCAAACTCGAAGGCATGGTTCTCAAGCCGAACATGGTCATCGACGGCAAGAACGCCCGCAAGGCATCGGTTGAGGAAGTGGCCGAAAAGACCGTCCGTTGCCTCAAGTCCACCGTTCCGGCTGCGGTTCCGGGCATTGCCTTCCTTTCGGGCGGCCAGTCCGACGAAGAAGCAACTGCCCACCTGTCGGCCATGAATGCGGGCTATGATCTGCCGTGGAACCTCACCTTCTCCTATGGCCGCGCCCTGCAGGCTGCTGCCCTGAAGGCCTGGGGCGGCAAGCCGGAGAATGTGGCTGCTGGCCAGCGCGCATTCACCCACCGCGCCCGCATGAACAGCCTTGCTGCAACCGGCACCTGGAACAAGGAACTCGAAAAGGCTGCCTGAAGCAGTTTCAGGAAAAACGGCAACCGGTTTCCGTCCGGAACTGCGGAAAAACGCTATGCCAGAGCAATTCGGAATTTCTCAAAGAATCTGAATTGCTCCAAAGCCTGGTCATCGCAACGAAGAAGCCCACCCCTGGTGGGCTTTTTTGTTGGACAATCTCAATGGCCGGCCAGATGCATCGCAAAGGCAAGCCCCATGGCCAACAATGCCACGACGGCAATTTTCCAGAAATCGCCGCGCCGCCGCAGCCCTGGCAAACCAAACGGCTTAATCACATGCAGGGCCATCAGCATCATCAGCAGGACTGCCAGAAGTTTGACCACGAAATACCTCGCTGACTGCCAATGTCCGGACACGTGAAACGACCCGACCGCTTATGCTGCAGAATACGCCGTGGCGCAAACAACAATACGCAAGCAGCAGGAACCGCGCCATATCACCCATAAGTCCGATGGACGCAAAGCCTTCGCTTTGCTTAAATCACAGCAGGAGGATGTGAAATCGCACGGAGGAGCTCAAGTCCGGCCACTTGCCGGATCAGCGTGTGAAGGCACATCACACAATGAAAACGACATCGCCTGACCTGCAGGAGGGGTCTGGCGCATGCGTATCTGGGGAGGATACCTATGACGTCGCACTATGCCGCAACCTATGCCGGCTGGCAGCACGATCCTGAAGCTTTCTGGGCACAAGCGGCACAAGGCATCGACTGGTTCAAGCCATGGGACAGGGTTTTTGCGGCAGATGAGGGCATTTATGGCCGCTGGTTTTCAGGCGCCGAATGCAACACCTGCCATAATGCGCTGGATCGCCATGTTGCCAATGGCCGCGCCGATCAGACCGCAATCATCTATGACAGCCCTGTCACCGGCCAGAAGCGCAACATCAGCTATCGCGAAATGCTGGAAGAGGTGGAAGCGCTTGCCGCCGTCATGCTCGACAATGGCGTGACGAAGGGCGACCGCGTGATCATCTATATGCCGATGGTGCCGGAAGCGGCGGTCGCCATGCTTGCCTGTGCGCGCATTGGTGCGGTGCATTCGGTTGTCTTTGGCGGCTTTGCCGCGCATGAGCTTGCTACCCGCATTGATGACGCCAAGCCCGTCATGATCATCGCTGCCTCCTGCGGCATTGAGCCAAACCGTGTCGTTCCCTATCAGGACATGCTCGACAAGGCGATCAGCGAGGCTAGCCACAAGGTGCCGCACTGCATCATTCTTCAGCGCCCGCAGCATGGTCATGAACCGGTTCCGGGCCGCGACATTGATTACCGTTCGGCCGTTGATGCCGCGCGCGGCCGGCATGTGCCCTGCACGCCGGTCAAGGCCACCGATCCGCTCTATATCCTCTACACTTCCGGCACGACGGGCGAGCCGAAAGGCGTCGTACGCGACAATGGCGGCCACATGGTGGCGCTGACATGGTCTATGAAGAATGTCTATGGCATCGAGCCGGGACAGGTGTTCTGGGCCGCTTCCGACGTCGGCTGGGTGGTTGGTCATTCCTACATCATCTATGCGCCACTGCTTTATGGCGCGACTTCGGTCCTGTTCGAGGGCAAGCCGGTCGGCACGCCGGATGCCGGCACATTCTGGCGCGTGATCGCCGAGCACAATGTCGCGGTGATGTTCACCGCGCCAACCGCCATCCGCGCCATCAAGAAGGAAGATGCCGATGGCGCCCATGTGCGCAAATATGACCTGTCACGACTGCGCGCCCTGTTCCTGGCCGGCGAGCGCGCCGATCCCGACACGGTTCACTGGGCAGAAAACCTGCTGAAATGCCCGGTCATCGACCATTGGTGGCAGACGGAAACCGGCTGGGCCATTGCTGCCAATCCGCTTGGTCTTGGCCTGCTTGAAACCCGCTACGGCTCGCCAACAGTCAGCATGCCGGGCTATGAAATCCATGTGCTGGATGATGAGGGCCATCCGGTCGAGCGTGGCCAGCTTGGCAATATCCTGATCAAGCTGCCGTTGCCGCCCGGTTGCCTGCCGACGCTGTGGAATGCCGATGAGCGGTTCAGGAAATCCTATCTCAACGAGTTCCCCGGCTATTACAAGACGGCCGATGCCGGCTATATGGATCATGATGGCTATCTCTACATCATGGCGCGCACCGATGACATCATCAATGTCGCGGGCCATCGCCTGTCCACCGGCGCGATGGAAGAAGTGCTTGCCAGCCATCCGGACGTTGCCGAATGCGCCGTTCTCGGCATTGCCGATGCGCTGAGAGGCCAGGTGCCATGCGGTCTGATCGTGCTGAAAGCCAATATCGATCGCGATCCGCATGAGGTGGAAAAGGAATGCATCGCCATGGTGCGTGATGCGATCGGCCCGGTTGCGGCCTTCCGCCTCGCCATCACCGTCAAGCGCCTGCCCAAGACACGGTCGGGCAAGATCCTGCGTTCAACCATCCAGAAGATTGCCGATGGCGAACCATGGAAAATGCCGGCCACGATCGATGACCCGGCAATTCTGGATGAAATCAGCGCCATCTTGCGCGAGCGCCATATCGGTCTCGCATTTGCCTGATGCACCTCGGCACGAGCGGCTGCCGGCTTATGTCAGAGGCCGCCCTTGCCCCTGATCTTTGCGCCTTTGGCCGCAAGGCATCTGGAGGCATGGCTGAAAATACCCTGTTGACCGGCCTGCAGGAACATTTCCCATTTCACTGGATCACGGGAAATGGTCTATTGGTCTGAACACACGTCCGGCCCGGCAGGTTTTGCAGACATGCCCGTGCCGGTACACGGCAAGGTACGGAGACAGGAAATGCAGCTTGAAGGTAAGGTCGCCATCGTCACCGGCGCAGCCAGAGGTATCGGCCATGCCATTGCAAAACGCCTGCTTGTTGATGGCGCCCGCGTTGTCCTGGCCGATATTGACCATGATGCCGTGCAGCGCGCGGCCAGGGATCTTGCGCTTTATGGCACGGTGCGTCCGATGGTGGCCGATGTCAGCGACAAGCTCGACATTCACAATCTCCTCACCTCGACCAGCGCCGCACTGGGCGAAATCGACATTCTCGTCAACAATGCCGGCATTGCGCATCAAGCAGCCTTTCTCGACCTCAAGGAAGAGGATTTCGACCGCGTCATGCGCGTCAATACCAAGGGCGCATTTCTATGCGGTCAGGCTGTGGCGCGGCGCATGGTTGAACGTGTCGAGGCAGGCGGCAATCCCGGCACCATCATCAATATTTCATCGGTGAATTCCGTCTTTGGCGTGCCGGATCAGCTGGCCTATGCCGTTTCCAAGGGCGCGCTCAACCAGCTTACACGATCCATGGCACTGGCGCTGGCACCATGGGGCATCCGCGTCAATGCCATTGGCCTCGGCTCGATCGAAACCAATATGCTGGAAGGCATCAATCCAAGCCTGGAAAACCGCAAGAGACTGGCCGCGCAGACACCGCTTGGCCGGATTGGCCAGCCTGACGAGATTGCTGCCATTACCGCATTTCTGGCCTCTGACGAGGCAAGCTATGTCACCGGGCAAATTCTCTATGCCGATGGCGGGCTCATGGCAATAAGCGCTTCCGGCCAGCTGCCACAGAGAATCTGACGGCGAACCAGAACACACACGTAAGCGCGCGACAGGAAACGCCAGTCTGTTCAGGTGCCCATATCCTTTGGCGGCGGTGCTTTCCCGATGGACACGATCAAGGTTTGCATCACACATGGATCTGGCTCTACAATGGCCATTCCTCCTGACACCGGGCTGTCAGCAGGGCTGTGCGATAGTGCGATAACAGGAAGCCACGTACAGGAGGGAGTAGCCATGGCTTTGGCAATCGCACCACTCATCGCAGCCTTGAAGGCTTACCGGCGCCGACATGTTGCAAGGCGCCGCATGGCGACTGTCGCGCACAGCATTGACCATTTACCAGACTATCTGCGCAAGGATCTGGGCTGGCCGGATCGCTATCTGGAACAGCACAACCTGAAAGGAGATTGAGCAGGCATGCGTCGCGCAGACCGCTTATTCCAGATCGTTCAGTATTTGCGCGGTGGCAGACTTGTCACCGCGCGCAAGCTCGCCGAACGTCTGGAAGTCTCCGAGCGCACCATTTACCGCGACATTGCCGATCTGCAGTCATCCGGTGTCCCGATCGAAGGCGAAGCGGGCGTTGGTTATATTCTGCGTCAGGGCTTTGAACTGCCGCCGCTGATGTTTACCCGCGATGAGATCGTCGCACTTGTGGCCGGTGCAAGGCTGATTCGCGCCTGGGGCGGCCTGTCCATGGCACGCGGTGCCGAGGAAGCGCTGGTGAAGATCGAGGCTGTCCTGCCGCCGGAAGAACGCGCCCGCGTCTCCGGCACGCAGATTTATTCGCCAAGCGCCAGCATCAGCATTGAAGAGCGCCGCATACTCGACATGGTCGAACGCGCGGTTGATGAACGTTGCATTCTGAGCATCCGCTACCGTGATCTGGAATCGCGTGACAGCGAGCGCGACATCCGCCCGCTTGGCCTCTGGTTCTGGGGCAAGGTCTGGACGGTGATCGGCTGGTGTGAGCTGCGCAATGCCTTTCGCACCTTCCGCACCGACCGCATTATGGAAGCCAGCATTTCAGAACGACATTTTCGACTCGAGCGCGGCAAGACACTGTCTGATTTCTACCGCCTGATGGAAATGAGTGAATATAACGCCTTCAGGGACTGATCAGATGAAAAACCCCGGAAAGGCGATGCCTTCCGGGGTTCTGTTCTGCGGCGGGCATAAGCCCGGCAATCCTATTCTTCGTCTTCGTTCGTCCTGTCGCTCTTCAGCGAAGACAGCTTGGCGAAAATCTTGTCGGCATCGAGTTCTTCTTCGGCAGGCGACTCGTCGCGATAGTCGAAGTTTTCCGTTGCCGATGCCGGCAGCAGCGTATTGTCGCCCTCCGGCATTGCCGGACGGTTGCGGGCTGCGCGTTCGACTTCCATGTCGAGATCGATCTGCGAGCACAGGCCAAGCGTGACCGGGTCCATTGCCGTCAGATTGGCCGAATTCCAGTGCGTACGGTTGCGGATCTGCTCGATCGTTGACTTGGTGGTGCCGATCAGGCGGGCAATCTGTGCATCCTTCAGCTCAGGATGGTTGCGTACCAGCCAGAGAATCGCATTCGGACGATCCTGGCGCTTGGACAGCGGCGTGTAGCGCGGGCCCTTGCGCTTGGTTTCCGGCACGCGCACCTTTGGTTCTGCAAGCTTCAGGCGATGGTTCGGATCCTTTTCGCCCTTGGCGATTTCTTCACGCGTCAACTGACCGGTAATGATCGGATCAAGCCCCTTGATGCCCTGCGATGCTTCACCGTCGGCAATTGCCTTCACTTCAAGCGGGTGCAGCTTGCACAGGGCAGCGATCTGGTCGAAGGTCAATGCCGTATTATCGACAAGCCAGACTGCCGTAGCCTTCGGCATGAGAAGCTGGGTGGCCATAAGATATAATCCTCTTGTTCGTCCGCTCCGGTGGGGCGGGCCGTGGGAAAAACCACAAATTCCGGGAAATCGTGGTCTATATATAGGTTTTTTCTCCTCAGAGCAAGAAAGCCGCAGGCATGAGCCACATATTCAATCAAGATCCAGCACGATCTTGCCGATATGCCTGCCCTCTTCCATACGTTCATGCGCGAGGGCAGCATCTTTCAGCAGAAAAATCATGTCCATCGTCGGTGCAACCTGGCGGCTTGCCAGAAGTGGCCAGACTTTTGTTTCAAGTTCACGTGCAATCCCTGCCTTGAATTCGACCGAACGGTTGCGCAATGTCGAACCTGTATGGGTCAGACGCTTGGTCATCAGAATGGCATAATTGGCGCTCGCCTTGGCACCATTCAGAAAGGCAATCTGCACGATACGCCCGTCTTCTGCCGCCGCCTTGTAATTGCGGTCGACATAATCGCCGCCCACCATGTCAAGAATGACATCTGCGCCCCGGCCATTGGTTGCCTGTTTGACGGCGGCAACAAAATCTTCTTCGCGGTAATTGATGGCATGTTCTGCTCCGAGCTTCAGACAGGCATCGCATTTTTCCTTCGAGCCGGCCGTGGCAATTACATGCGCGCCAAAGGCCTTGCCAAGCTGGATTGCCGTGGTGCCGATGCCGGAGGTTCCGCCATGCACCAAGAGCGTCTCGCCCTGTTTCAGCCCGCCCCGTTCAAACACATTGTGCCAGACCGTGAAGAAGGTTTCAGGAATGGCCGCAGCTTCAATATAGCCATAGCCTTGCGGTAGCGGCAGCGCATTGGTCTCATGCACGACCGCATATTCGGCATAGCCGCCGCCGGGAAGCAGCGCCGTGACCTGATCCCCAATCCGAAAGCGCCTGACACCTTCGCCGGTTGCCACGACATCACCGGCAATTTCCAGCCCCGGAATATCGGAGGCGCCGGGGGGCGGAGCATAATGACCCTGGCGCTGCAGCACATCCGGCCGGTTGATCCCGGCAGCTTTCACCCGCACCAGCAATTCGCCCGCATCCGGCGCAGGAACAGGCCGTTCCACCGGGCGCAGAACCTGCGGTCCGCCGAATTCGCTGATTTCGATCGCAGTCATGACTGAAGGCACTGCCGGCATTTGTAAACGCTCCCATGATAGCCTGATAGTTACGCGAAGGCTTTTTGACAGGCGCCATGCTGATGGCGGGTGAGGGAAATCATATCGATTTTCACAAATATATATGTCAGGATTCAGCCGTTCAACGATTTCTCATTTTGCCTGCACATCCTTGGCAAGGAAGGACGGCCATGCGTGATTTTGATGATGATGCTGCAAAACAACAGAAAAGCCTTGTGCTCAGCGATGATGCGCTTTCGCTTCTGTCGGTCACGGAAATCGACCAACGCATCGCCCTGCTTGAAAACGAGATTGCCCGCCTGCAAGCCGAACGCACCAGGAAAGGCGATAGCCGTGCCGCAGCAGAAGCCCTGTTCCGTTAGAACATAATTCTTGATTCAGTTTGCCATCGAACTACGCTAAGTTGGCTGCTTCGTTCGATGATATCCAACCATCTGCCAAGCTTGAATGCACCGGCAGGCAGGCCTTGCAAGCGTCGGGAACAGACTATTGCGTATCTACATTCAGGTGCTGGCCCTGTTATGCGGGACAGCCTTTCTACTCATTGCTTCGGGCTTGCATAGCCTGCTTCTGCCGCTGCGCGGCCAGCTGGAGGATTTTTCCGTCACATCGCTTGGCATGCTCGGCACGACCTGGGCTGGCGGCTTTGTCGCCGGCTGCCTGCTTGCACCGCGCCTGGTGCGCCGCGTCGGCCATGTCCGCGCCTTCAGCTGCTGTGCTGCCTCTGCCGCCATCATCGCACTTCTGACCGGCATATTCATCGACCCGACAAGCTGGATCATCCTGCGCGCCTTTACCGGCTTTGTCATGGCCGGTTCCTTCATGATCATCGAGAGCTGGCTGAATGAACGCGCCACCAATGCCACACGCGGGCGCATCTTTGGCCTTTACATGATGGTCAGCTATTGCGGCACAGTGAGCGGCCAGATGCTTGTTGCCGCCGGTGACATCGGCTCGGATCATCTTTTCATGGTGACCGGCATTTTCTTCTGTCTTGCCCTGATACCGACCGCCATTTCCAATGCCGTCAGCCCCAAGCCGCTGACGCAGGTGCAACTTGACCTGAAGGCGCTTTATCGCAATTCGCCCGCCTCCTTCATCGGCTGCATCCTGATTGGCATCGCCAATGGCGCATGGGGCACGCTGGGTGCGGTCTATGGCGCGCAATCCGGCATTTCGACGGCTGAAATCGCACTGATGGTGAGCGTCACCATCGCCTCAGGTGCGCTGATGCAGATTCCGGTCGGTCGCATTTCCGACCTGACCGATCGCCGATTCGTTCTGGCAGGTGTTGCTGCCCTTGCCGCAGCCATCGGGCTGCTCATCTTCCTCATCTCACCTGCAAGCGGCTATGTCATCATCCTGATGGCCGGCTGCTATGGCGCGCTTGCCTATTCGCTCTATCCGGTTGCCGTTGCCCATGCCAATGACCATGCGAGCGCGGAAAGTTTCGTCAAGGTTTCAAGCGGCCTGCTGCTGCTTTATGGCTTCGGCACGATGCTGGGGCCGCTTCTGGCAGCGTCTGCGATGGAGGAAATCAGGCCATCCGGCCTGTTTGCCGTAACCGCCCTTGCGCATATCCTGATCACGGTCTACGCACTTTTCCGCTCGCGCAAACGCGCAGCCCCGCCCCGCGAGGCCAAGGATCAGTTCACGAGCGTGCCTGCCCCGCGCCAGACAACGCCGGAACTCGTCAAGCTTGATCCGCGCGCAGAGGGTGAGAATCAGGAAGGATGAAATCTTCTGGCCCTGCGGCGGCTGTCATCCAGCCGCCCGGCCTGTTCGTGTCATGGCCTGTCAGTCTGACAGGCATTCAATACGGTCTGTCTGAGCGCCAGCCTGCCTGCCGGGATCAGTGACACGTTGCTTCGGCTTTCAGCTTTTCAATCTGCTCCTTGAGCACCAGTTTCTTTCGCTTGAGTGATGCAATATGAAGATCGTCCACCGCAGGTGACGCCATAGCTTCGGAAATTTCCCGTTCCAGAGCGCCGTGCTTCTTTTCAAGCGCGGCGAGATGGGATTCGATAGCCATTCCATATCTCCTTCAAATCATCTTCCCAAACATTGGGCAGATTAGCGAAAGCGCCGATCGGTGTCATTCGACCACCTGCCCTCCCAAGGAAGGCCGCCCTTCCAGTGGATCTGGTGCGGCACCTCCAGAGCCAATCTACGCATCGATTTTGGCGAGAATCGATCCAGTCCTGTCGATACGCAGATCTGCCTGCCCTTTGCTGCCTACAGCATGGTGCAGGCCGTACCATCCTGACGGCCGTGCGCCCGGTCATTCATGACGGTACTGTGACAGTTAAACATGACTTCACGACAAAGTCGAATTTGTCGTGGTAGCATTTTCCAATCGCAAAAAATATGATAAGGGCTTGCCGCAAAACGGGCCAGAACAATGCCGGTTTTCGGCAAACGACAATGCCTGAAAATCATTGCAAACGAATGAGGCGCACAGCATGTCCGATCAGGAACAGGCCGAAATCAGATTGGCCGTCGCACGTCTGAAACAGGAACATGCGGATTTTGATGCAGCCATCAATGCGATGATCGAAGTGGGCTGCGATCAATTACGCATTCAACGCATGAAAAAGAAAAAGCTGGCGATCAAGGACAAACTTCAGGAACTGGAAGACCAGATCATTCCGGACATCATTGCCTGATCAGTCACAGCAACCAGACAAGAGCCGAGCCGGGTCAGCCCGGCTTTGTTTTTCACCCTCCCAACCATATTGAAAAGGATCGCAAGTGTGAGTGCAGACGTCGCCATCATCATGGGCAGCCAGTCGGATTGGGAAACCATGCGCCATGCTGCCGAGACTCTTGAGGCGCTTGGCGTTTCGTTTGACGCACGTATCGTCTCAGCCCATCGCACGCCAGACCGCCTTGTCGCCTTTGCCAAGGGCGCAAAGGCGGAAGGCTTCAAGGTCGTGATTGCGGGTGCCGGCGGCGCCGCCCATCTGCCCGGCATGACTGCTGCCATGACACCGCTGCCGGTTTTTGGCGTGCCGGTTCAGTCAAAGGCGCTGTCGGGCCAGGATTCGCTGCTGTCGATCGTTCAGATGCCGGCAGGCATTCCGGTCGGCACGCTGGCCATTGGCCGTGCAGGCGCGGTCAATGCAGCCCTTCTTGCCGCTGCCGTTCTGGCACTCAATGACGAGGTGCTTGCCACCCGCCTTGATGACTGGCGCAAGGCTCAGACCGAAAGCGTCGCCGAACGCCCATCCGACGAGGTCTGATCATGACAAGGCAAACTCTCAAGCCCGGTTCCACCATTGGCATCATTGGCGGCGGTCAGCTTGGCCGCATGCTGGCCATGGCCGCTGCCCGTCTTGGCTTTCGCACGGTGATTCTTGAGCCGCAGGCCGACTGCCCGGCAGCCCAGACCGCCAATCGTCAGATCGTTGCCGCCTATGATGATCCTGCTGGCCTGGCAGAACTGGCTAGGGTGAGTGATGTCATCACCTATGAATTTGAGAATGTGCCGGTCAGTGCGGCCGACAGGCTGGCTGAAACAAGGCCTGTCCTGCCGCCGCCGGCCGCGCTTGAAATCTCCCAGGACCGCTTCAACGAAAAGAAGTTCCTCAACGATAGCGGCATTGCAACCGCGCCCTGGCGCGTTGTTGATGACCTGGAAACGCTCATCGCCGCCCTTGGCGCACTCGGCGGACGCGGCGTTCTGAAAACCCGCCGCCTTGGCTATGACGGCAAGGGACAGGTGCGGCTCAATTCGCTGGATGAGGATCAGGCGCGCGCAGCGCTTGAAACCATCGGACATGCGCCAGCCATTCTTGAAGGTTTCATTGCCTTTGAACGTGAAGTGTCGGTGATTGCCGCGCGCGACAGCAATGGCAATGTCGCCTTCTTCGACATTGCCGAGAATGTCCACAAGGACGGCATTCTGTCGACCTCGACCATTCCGGCCAATATTTCCGACGCAACCGCGCTTGCCGCGCGCACCGCAGCAGAAAAGCTGCTCCATGCTCTTGATTATGTCGGCGTGCTGGGACTGGAGTTCTTCGTGCTGCCGGATGGCACCCTGCTTGCCAATGAATTTGCCCCGCGCGTGCACAATTCCGGCCACTGGACGGAAGCGGCCTGCGCCATCTCGCAGTTCGAGCAGCATATCCGCGCCGTTGCCGGCCTGCCGCTTGGCGACACGGAACGGCACTCCGACTGCGTGATGGAGAATCTGATCGGCAATGATGTTGATTCTGTCCCGGCGATTCTCACCGAAAGGAATGCCGTGCTCCATCTTTACGGCAAGGCGGAAGCCCGCCCCGGCCGCAAGATGGGCCATGTGACGCGCATCACGCCGCGCCAGTAAAGCATGAGGCCGGGAATCTGACTGCTTCCCGCCTCCGCCCCGGAATTTCAGGCAAACTGCCTGTGAATCTGCTCTTCGGGAGTTGACATTCGCCTGAATTCCTGTGTATTTCGGCCAACCCTTCGGGCAAGTTCCTTGCCTGTAACCATTCGGCGCCTTGAGCGCCTGTTTTATTGCAGCCCGGCGGCATGTCCTGTCGATGGGCCAACCAGACCGGTGATTGACATGAAGATCAAGAACTCGCTTAAAGCGCTTAAGGCCCGTCATCGTGACTGCCAGCTGGTCCGCCGCAAGGGCCGCGTATACATCATCAACAAGAGCGCCCCACGCTACAAGGCTCGTCAGGGCTGATCCTGACACGGCTCGATCTGATTGATGCTTTTGCATTTGACGTTCCGCATCACTTGATAAACATTAGGTGCATGCGGAACGTTTTTGTATGTCTGGCGCTCTGCGCCCTTTTGCTTTCAGCGCCGGCTCTGGCGCAGGAAGATGATGCTGCACCCTATCCCGACGCACCGCTGGGCGGGCTTCCCCTGCCCGAAGCGCCGCAAACAGACATGCCTGCCGATGAAGCCGCAAAGGCCAGCGCAAAACCGGCAGAATCGCCCAGCGACGACGCTTCCCGGAACGCGGAAACATCCCTGACCGAACAGACAGTCGCAGAACGTCTGGACTCGCTTTTTGTCAGGCTCCGCCGTGAACGCGACGATGCCAAGGCATTGGCCATTGCTGCCCAGATCAAGACGATCTGGTCACGATCCGGCAGCGCGACAGTCGATCTGCTGATGCAATGGGCCACCAAGGCGATGGTGGAAAAGCGCTATGCCTCGGCGCTTGATTTCCTCAATGAGGCGATCGCGCTTGCCCCGGACTATGCCGAAGCATGGAACCGGCGTGCAACGGTCTATTTCCTGCAAAAAGACTACCAGAACGCCATGTACGACATTAATCGCACATTGGAGCTCGAACCACGCCGTTTCGATGCGCTGACCAGCATGGCAACGATTTTGCGCCGCACTGGCCTCAAACAACGGGCGCTGGAAGCCTATCAGAAGGCGCTGGATGTCTATCCGATGATGCGTGAAGTGCAGAAAAACTACAGCGATCTGGCCGACGAACTCACCGACACCCGCACGTGATTTCAGGCTTCCGGATTGGCGCCAATGAAAAGGGCGCCGTCGGCGCCCTCTTCCGATACGCAGTTCCTGCCTGCTCAGATGCCACTCTGGCCATCTGCGCCAATATAGGCAATGCGCAGCATATTGGTTGCCCCCGGCGTTCCGAACGGCACACCAGCGGTAATGATGATGCGGTCGCCAGCCTTGCCGAACCCCTCGCGATGGACGATTTCGCAGGCATGGTTGACCATATCCTCAAGGTCGCTCGCATCTTCGGCGACCACGCAATGCAGTCCCCAGACCAGCGAAAGCCGGCGTGCAGTATCCACCACTGGCGACAATGAGATGATCGGCGTCTGCGGCCGCTCGCGCGCCGCGCGCAGACCCGTCGTGCCGGACGCCGTATAGGTGACGATGGCCGTAAGCTTCAGCGTTTCGGCAATCTGGCGTGCGGCGAGCGAAATCGCATCCGCGCCCGTCGGTTCCGGAACCGCGCGCTGCGCATCAATGATGCTGGCATAGGTCTGCTCGCGCTCGACCTTTTCGGCAATGCGGTTCATCGTTGCCACGGCTTCGACCGGATATTGGCCGGAGGCCGATTCGGCCGACAGCATCACTGCATCCGCACCTTCAAACACAGCCGTTGCCACGTCGGAGACTTCCGCGCGCGTTGGCACCGGCGCGCTGATCATCGATTCCAGCATCTGGGTTGCAACAACCACCGGCTTGCCGGCACGGCGTGCACGGCGCGTGATCTGCTTCTGGATGCCCGGAACGCTTTCCAGCGGCATTTCCACGCCCAGATCGCCACGCGCCACCATGAGCGCATCGGAAAGCTCGATGATTTCATCCAGACGCGCCACGGCCTGCGGCTTTTCGATCTTCGACATCAGGCCGACCTTGCCCTGCGAGATCTTGCGCACTTCGACGAGATCTTCCGGCCGCTGGATGAACGACAGGGCCACCCAGTCAACCTCTTCCTGCAAGACGGCATCAAGATCGCGGCGGTCCTTGTCGGTCAGCGCGCCAACGCCGAGTGTCGTATCCGGCAGGCTGACGCCCTTGCGGTCGGAAATGCGCGTGCCCGCCACAACCTTGCAGCGAATCGACTTGCCATCGCAGTCTTCCGCCACCAGATGCAGCTTGCCATCATCGATCAGCAGGCGGTCGCCCGGCTGCACGGCTTCCAGAATTTCCGGATGCGGCAGGAAAACGCGCGTCTCATCGCCCAGTTCCTCATTGTTGTCGAGGGTAAAGGTCTGCCCCGGAACGAGATCAGCCTTGCCATCCCGGAACTTGCCGACACGCAGCTTCGGCCCCTGCAGATCGGCGAGGATGCCGATCGGACGACCAACAGCCTTTTCGACATTGCGGATGCGCCGGACAAGCGTGCGCATCAGATCGTGATCGGCATGGCTCATATTGATGCGGAACACGTCTGCGCCCGCCTCGAACAGCTTATGGATAATGGCTTCGTCACTGGAAGCCGGGCCAAGGGTTGCTAAAATCTTGACCTTGCGGTTGCGCTTCATTGGCTATTCGTTCCTGTTACAGTCGGATTTTCGGATGGTGCGTCATCGGAGAGCTGGACCATCCAGCTGGTCTGTTCTCCAGTGTCATATTCCTGGAATCCGACGCGTTGATAGCCTCGTGAGAAGCATTCCTGAACGCCTTCAATACGGAATTCCTTTTCTGCGACGCACATGTTCACATTGCCTGCCCAGCGCCCGCCCCCTTGGGCATCTTCGGCATAGAGGTAATAGAAACGTGAAGACAATGGACCTTCGAGCAGCGTCTTGCAGGTTGAACCGTCAATATGCCACCAGCCTTCGGTAACCCATCCGGTTTTCGCCCGGTACCCGATTGCAACGCCGACCACATTCTGGGTCGCATTGCAAACGCGGAAATCAGCGTGAGCCGCCATGGATGATATGCCGAGTGTTCCCAGCACAACACCCGCATACAAGGCCAGAGATATTGGAAGTCGCATTCGCCGAACCCTTCAGCCCGCAATCGCATTGTCTCACGAATGGAAAACCCGTTCGGGAAATCCGGTTTTGGAAGCTCTCTTTTCGGCAGTTTCGCCTGTGATGTCAACGCAGTCACTGCCCGAAGCAAGCGCATCATACACAATCATGCTCGTAACGGAGATTGCAATCGCGTCATTCTCATGACACTTCTGGCAAGGACTGAAAATTTCTGCACAGCCCCGATCAAATTTCCGAGACAGTTTCATGTCATTTTCACCTGCAATCCGGATCGATGGTGATTTCGGCCTCGGTCTTTTCCTGACTGCCGACCATGCACGGCGCGAACTGCCTGCCGAATATGGCACACTTGGGCTTGATGCGCACGAATTTGAGCGCCACATCGCCTATGACATCGGCGTCGAGGCGCTCACGCGCGAACTGGCAAGGCGGCTCAATGCGCCCGCTGTCATGGCCGGCTTTTCCCGCCTGCTGATTGATCCCAATCGCGGCGAAGATGACCCGACACTGATCATGCAGCTTTCTGACGGCGCCGTGATCAAGGGCAATTATCCGATGTCGGCCGGCGAACGCGAGGAGCGCATGCAGCGTTTTTACCGCCCCTATCATCAGGCCATTGCCGAAATGAGCGACAGGGTGGAACAGACAAGCGGCAAGGCACCTTTCATCGTGGCCGTGCATTCCTTCACCCCCTTCTGGAAAGGCAAGGCGCGGCCCTGGCATGTCGGCCTGTTATGGGACAGGGATGACCGCGCAACCGCCCCGCTTCTGCAGCGCCTGCGCGCAGAACCGGGCCTCGTCGTGGGCGACAACGAACCCTATGATGGCGCCCTGCGCAATGATGCGCTTTATCGCCATGGCACGTGCAAGGGCTTTGCCCATGTGCTGATCGAGGTGCGGCAGGATCTGATCGCCGACGAAAAGGGCGTGCTGGAATGGGCAGAACGTCTGGCCCCCATGCTGGCAGAGATCAACAGCATGGATGAGATGCATGTTGTCCGGCATTTCGGCTCCCGCACCGGCCCGGTCGATGCGGAACATCGCCGGGAGGCCAGTGTGCCCGCTATCCACAGGCCCTGAGGCGTTAAATTGCATTGCAGGCAAATTTTGCCCTTACTTTTGCCTGCGACTCGGAGAAAACACGGGGCAACCTCAGGAGCGGATGCATTGGCGCTCCGTATATGTTGAACTGAAACTGGAGAGAATGCCGTGAGCGACGATATTACCCGCGAAGCCCAGACCATTGCCGTCGGCCAGTTGCGCGCCTTCATCGAACGCATTGAGCGCCTTGAGGAAGAAAAGAAGACCATCGCCGACGATATCAAGGAAGTTTATGCGGAATTGAAGGGTTCGGGGTTTGACAGCAAGATCGTTCGCACCATTATTCGTTTGCGCAAGAAAGAAGACCACGAACGACAGGAAGAAGAAGCCATGCTCCAGCTCTACAAGGATGCGCTGGGCATGAGCTGACCGGCTGGGGCAGTTCCAGGACAAGTGGAAACCGGTTTCCGTCCGGAACTGCGAAAACAGCATGTTAGAGCAATCAGCCTTTCCGTGAAAATCGGGATTGCTCTAAGGCGTGTCGGCCGCAGGATCGGGATTGATTTTCGGCAGACACGATGTGCCATTTCCATGTGAGCACGCCGTTGACCGTTACCTATGATGGCACGCTGGCCCGCCCTTCCTGTCGTTTATCTGGGTCGCCTGCGGCCCCTGATGACAGCAAAGGACAGGTTCATGGAATACCGCACGCTCGGAAAGACTGACATCAAGGTTTCGTCGCTTTGCTTTGGCGGCAATGTGTTTGGCTGGACGGTCGATGAAGCGACTTCCTTTTCGCTTCTCGACCGTTTTGTAAATGCCGGTCTGAATTTTATCGATACGGCCGATGCCTATTCTGCCTGGGCGCCAGGCAATGTCGGCGGTGAATCCGAAACCATCATCGGCAACTGGCTGAAATCACGCGGGCTTCGTGACCGCGTGGTCATTGCCACCAAGGTCGGCTCACAGATGGGACCCGACGAAAAGGGGCTTTCGCCTGCCTATATTCGCAAGGCGGTCGACGCATCACTGAAACGGCTGCAAACCGACTACATCGATCTTTATCAATCACACTGGGATGACCCGGAAACGCCTTTCGAGGATGTGCTTGGCGCCTATCAGGATCTGATCAGGGCTGGCAAGGTACGCGCGATTGGTGCGTCAAACCTGACACCTGACCGTCTTGCCGAAGCGCTCGAAACGGCAAGACGGCATGATCTGCCGCGTTATGAGACCCTGCAGCCGAAATATAATCTCTATGACCGGGCCGAATATGAAGACGGGCTGGAACAGATCTGCCGTGCCAATGGCCTTGGTGTAATCCCCTATTATGCACTTGCCGCCGGATTCCTCACCGGCAAATACCGCTCTGAAGCCGATCTTGGCCGGCGTGCGCGCAGCACGACAGTAGAAAAATATCTCAATGAACGCGGGCTCAGGATCGTCGCGGCACTGGATGAAGTGGCACAGGATCTCAACGCAACACCTGCGCAGGTTGCGCTGGCCTGGCTGATGGAGCGGCCCAGCATTACCGCGCCGATTGCAAGCGCCACCAGCCTTGCCCAGCTTGGCGAGATGATCAATGCCATCCATCTGAAGCTCAATGACGCAGCACGCGCAAGGCTCGAAGCCGCAAGCGCCCCCTCTATCCCGACCTGATCAGGCCCCATGTAGGAAGCAAACTGACTGGAAGGGGCTTACCCTTCCAGTTCCTCGCGCAGCATTTCCAGTTCCAGCCATTCCTCTTCCATGGCCGAATTTTCAGCCCGCTTCTTTTCCAGAAGTTCGGCCGTTCTGGCAAAAAGCACCGGATCCTTGCTGTAAAGCTGCGGATCGGCCAGCTTTGCTTCCAACACGGCAATCTCCCTGGCCAGCGTCTCCATCTTGCCTGGCAGGGTTTCAAGCGCAAATTTCTGCTTGTAGGACAGCTTGCGCTTTTCCTCGCGTCTGACCGGCGCTTCCGTTTCAGTCTTCCCCTCTGCCCGGCCAGCTCCTTCTGCCCTGACAGTGCGGCGGTTGAGCGCCTGCTCCTTGCGCTGCGCCATCATATCGCTATAGCCGCCGGCATATTGCAGCCAGCGCCCATCGCCCTCCGGCGCAATCACCGAACTGACTGTGCGGTCAAGGAAATCACGGTCGTGGCTGACCAGAATGACCGTGCCGGGAAAACCTGCCACCAGCTCCTGCAACAGATCGAGCGTTTCCATATCAAGATCATTGGTCGGCTCGTCGAGGATTAGCAGATTGGCCGGCCGCGACAGGACACGCGCCAGCATCAACCGGGCACGCTCGCCGCCCGAAAGCTCACGAATGGGTGTACGCGCCTGTTCCGGCTGGAACAGGAAGTCCTTCATGTAGGACACGACATGGCGCTGCTCGCCATTGACGATCAGGTTTTCGCCGCGCCCATCGGTCAGGTAATGCGCCAGCGTGTCATCCGGATTGAGGCCTTCGCGCTTCTGGTCAAGCTCGGCCATTTCCAGATTGACACCCAGACGCAATGTGCCGGAATCGGGCTGAAGCTTGCCGGTAAGCAGCGACAACAGCGTGGTCTTGCCAGCACCATTGGGCCCGACAAGGCCAATGCGGTCGCCACGCTGCACGCGAATGGAAAAATCCTTGACCAGAACACGCTCGCCATAGGCCTTGTTGAGCCCCTGGGCCTCAATCACCAGCTTGCCGGATTCCTTCGCATCACTGGCTGCAAGCACCGCCGTGCCTTGCGCCTTACGATGATTTCGGAATTCAGCCCGCATGGCATTCAGCTCGTTCAGGCGGCGCATATTGCGCTTGCGGCGCGCCGTTACGCCATAACGTAACCAGTGCTCCTCACGCACGATCTGACGGCCGAGCTTGTGCAATTCGCGTTCTTCTTCCTCAAGGATCTTGTCGCGCCATTCCTCAAAATGGGCAAAGCCCTGATCGATCCGCCGCGTCATGCCGCGGTCGAGCCAGATGGTGGAACGGCTGACATTTTCGAGGAAACGCCGGTCATGCGAGATCAGCACGATTGCCGAGCGGATCTGGCGCAATTCGCCTTCCAGCCATTCAATGGTGGTCAGATCCAGATGGTTGGTCGGCTCATCCAGAAGCAGCACATCCGGCTGTGGCGCAATCACGCGCGCAAGGGCGGCACGTCGCGCCTCGCCACCGGAGAGATGATCAGGCGTCTCCTCACCCGTCAGCCCCAGATGTTCCAGCAGATAGGTCACGCGATGCGGATCATCGGCCGGCCCAAGCCCTGCCTCGACATAGGCGCGCACATTGGCATAGCCTTCCATGTCCGGCACCTGCGGCAGATAGCGGATGGTGGCACCCGGATGCTTGAACACTTCACCCGATGTCGGTTCGACCATCCCGGCAGCGATCTTCAGCAAAGTGGACTTGCCGGAGCCGTTACGGCCGACCAGCGCAATGCGGTCGCCTTCGCTCACCGACAATGCGGCCTCTTCAAGAAGCGGCGTGCCGCCGAATGTAAGCTTGATCTGGTCGAGACGAAGAAGCGGAGGAGCCATGGTTCTCTTTGCAATGCGATGTGAAAACTGCAGTGCTTGTCCGCGACAAATCGCTTTCTGTCAAATGCGAAGACACTAAAAACAGACAGGCCGGGTTTCCCCGGCCTGCAAAACCCTCATGATCCATGAGGCAACTGCCAGTCTTACTGGCAAGGTGCTTCATAGATGCGACCATAACGGTCACGGTAACGGCAGTAATCAACGCCATTACGGGTCTGCGCTGCACCAACCAGCGTTCCGGCAACAGCACCGATTGCAGCACCCGTCAAGGCACCGCGCGTATTGCCGCCAATGGCGCCGCCTGCCAGCGCGCCAAGTGCTGCACCGCCTACGCCGTAGCCAGCCGTACGCTGTTCAGCAGTGGTGCAGGCTGCCGTTGACAGCGCAAGAATTGCTGCAACTGCGATCGTGGAAAGACGTGACTTCATCAAACAGACTCCTACAAGAGTGACTCACACCGATTATGCATCCTGCGCGATATGCATTCCAGCTCGGCGTAAAAAGCAGTAATACCCGCCTTCTCTCATTTACAATACATTTGAATGGCCATCGTCAAGCCTAAACAGATGTCTGACATGCTTTATTGCAAGAAACCAAGGTCTGCCAACAATATCGCCATGCCGGAGCGTGTCGTAACTTCAAGTTGTCCGCGCACTATATTGGAAACTGTCCATGAAGAGCCGAATGGCAGGGTCACATTGTCTAACGGCCACTCAGCATTTGTGATCGAAAGCCCCTCGACTGTACAGAAATTCAGGATGCTGAAGGTCGTGCCGGACGGAAAATCATAGACCGCATGGCCGGGAAGCAGGGGATAGGCCTCTTCCCTGCCGCTGGTGAGCATGACAGCACGCCCATTTGCCGCCTGTGCCGTCGCCATGGTCAGATGCAGAAACGTGTGGTCGGTGCGCGCTCCGCCAAAGGCGCCGCACATGATCACCCGCGAAGCACCGCGCGCAAAGGCTTCCGCAAAGGCAAGCTCGCCATCGGTCTTGTCCTTGGCACGCGGGAAGGTCATCCTGGGCACATGCGCATAGGTTTCCAGCAGGTGTTGGCCTGCCGAATCAAAATCGCCCAGCCACAATTCCGGCTCAACGCCCAGGGCTGCTGCATGGCGAATGCCGCTGTCGGCAGCCAGAACACGCGCTCCGGCAATCTGGCTTTTCAACCGTTCCGTCACAACCAGATCGCCGCCCAGAAGAAGAATGAATGTGCTCATGCGACGCTCATAACATGCGTGAGTCGCGCACGAAAGCCCGGCATGGCATCAAGAGCAACTCTTGCCCTTCAAAAATGAATTCGCTATTTTGACGGCGCTCTAACGGGGTGCCGTGCACAATCATCGTGCATGGCTGAGAGGCCATCCAGCCAACCCGCTGAACCTGATCCGGTTTGTACCGGCGGAGGGATTAGACGCCACATAGCTTCAATGGCGCCAATCCTTATGTGAAACGACGAAAGGAGGAGCCGTTGCGGCACCTGAGATCACTCTTCACTCTCACCATTTCAGCCTGTATCCTTTTTGCCCCGGCAAGCCTTGCCGAGGACAAGACGCTGACGATCTATACCTATGACAGTTTTGTCAGCGAATGGGGCCCCGGCCCCAAGGTCAAGGCAAACTTTGAAAAGGAATGCGACTGCACCGTTGAATGGGTCGCATCCGCTGATGGCGTGGCGTTGCTGAACCGGCTCAGGCTTGAAGGCAGCAATACCAGGGCCGATATCGTGCTTGGCCTTGATACGAACCTTACCGCCGAAGCACGTGCCAGCGGCCATTTCGCCCCGCACACTATCGACCCGGCCAATATCAATGTGCCCGGCGGCTTCAAGGACGATATCTTCCTGCCCTATGATTATGGCTATTTCGCCGTGATCTATGATTCCGAAAAGCTGGCCAATCCGCCAAAGAGCCTGAAGGAACTGGTCGAAGGCGACGCAAGCCAGAAGATCGTGCTGCAGGATCCGCGCACCTCGACCCCCGGTCTTGGCATGCTGTTGTGGATGAAGTCGGTCTATGGCGACAAGGCATCCGAGGCATGGCAGCAATTGCAGAAACGCATTCTCACCATCACCCCTGGCTGGTCGGAAGCCTATGGACTGTTCACCAGGGGCGAGGCGCCGATGGTTCTGTCCTATACCACCTCGCCCGCCTATCACATGATTGCGGAAAATACCGATCGCTATAAGGCGCTTGCCTTCCCGGAAGGCAATTATCTGCAAATCGAGCTGGCCGCCCAGACCGTCAATGGCGCGAAAAATCCGCTGGCAGCACAGTTCCTGCAATTCATGACCAGCCCCGGCTTTCAGGACGTGATCCCGGAAACCAACTGGATGTATCCGGCGGGCAAGACCTCGACGCCACTCAATCCTGCCTTTGACAAGCTGCCGAAGCCGGAAAAAACCTTGCTGATACCCGCTGAGGAGGTTGCGCAAAACCGCAAGGCCTGGACGGATGAGTGGCTTGCGGCGACCAGCAAATGACAGCCAGCCTCGCCACCCGCGGCATGACAGCGAAACACGGTCTCAAACCTGTTGCAGGCTGGCTGGCGCTTGGCTTTCTGGGCCTGCTTGCCGGTGGCGCACTGGTTGCCCTTGGCTTTGAGGCAACAGGCGGCGGTTTTGCGACCGCCGCCCAGTTCGATGCCTATCTATGGCGCATTGCACGCTTCACGCTCTGGCAGGCCATCCTGTCGAGCCTGTTGTCGATCCTTTTCGCCATACCGCTTGCGCGTGCGCTTTATGCCGAACCACGCTTTCCGGGTCGCGCACTGATCCTGCGCCTTTTTGCGCTGCCGCTTGCCCTGCCCGCCCTTGTTGCCGTATTGGGCATCACCAGCATCTATGGCCGCAACGGGCTTGTGGCATGGATGTCTGCGGCACTGGGCCATCCATTCCAGCCCGACATCTATGGCCTGACCGGCATTCTGATCGCGCATGTCTTTTTCAACATGCCGCTTTGCGTGCGCATGATTCTGGCCGCCTATGAGTCCATTCCAGGCGATTACTGGAAACTTGCCGCCCAGCTTGGCATGTCGGCGACGGCCCGTTTTCGTCTGATCGAATGGCCGGTGATCAGGCGCAATCTGCCCGGCATGATCGGCCTTGTCTTCATGCTCTGCGTGACAAGCTTCACCACCGTGCTGACGCTTGGCGGCGGCCCGCGCGCCACCACGCTGGAAGTCGCCATCTATCAAAGCCTGCATTTTGACTTTGACCCCGCCCGCGCGGTTGCCCTTACGCTGACGCAACTGGCACTGACCCTGCTCATCCTGATCGCCCTGCGCCTGACCGGCAAAACGGCAGAAGAGGCCCATACATTCACAACGACACCGCAGCGCTATGGAAAGCCGGGGCGAAGCGAACGCCTGACCAATATCGTCACCATCACGCTCGGCTTTCTCTATGTGGCGCTGCCCATTGCCGGTGTTCTGGTCTCCGGCCTTGCTGCCGATCTGATCCGTCTCTTAAGCGAGGCGGCCGTATGGCGCGCCATCATCACCAGCCTTGTCCTTGGCTTTTCAGCCGCACTGCTTGCCGTCCTGTTGTCATTGGCAATCGTTGCGGCGCGTGAAGCCGTCAGGAACACCGGCAGCGCCCAGATTTTCGAGACAGGCGCAAGCCTCATCCTTGTCATGCCGCCGATCGTGATTGGCGCCGGCTGGTTCATCCTGTTGCGCCATTTCACCGACCCCTTCACGCTGGCACCACTGATGATCATCGCCGTCAATGCGGCCATGGCCATGCCCTTTGCCATGCGGCTCATGCGCCCGGCATGGGATACCGCAGCCGCACGCCATAACCATCTGTGCGCACAGCTCGGCATTCATGGCTTCAACCGTTTCCGCCTCATCGAGTGGCCATCCATCCGCCGCCCCTTCGGCATGGGCTTTGCCTTTGCCATGGCGCTTTCACTGGGCGATCTTGGCACGGTGGCGCTGTTTGGCAGCGATGCGGTGCTGACACTGCCCTATCTCCTGTTGCAGCGCATGGGCAGCTATCGCACATTCGATGCAGCAGGACTGGCGCTGATATTGGGGGCGCTCTGCCTTGCCCTGATGATGATTGCCGACCGCGCCGCAGCCTCGTTCAAGGATAACCAGCCATCATGACCCCCTATCCACCCGCAGAAATCCGACTTGACGCCGTGCGTTTCGACTATGGTGACATGCACATGCTGTATGACACCACCATTCCAGCAGGTGCAATCACGGCCATTGTCGGCCCCAGCGGTTCCGGCAAATCGACCCTGCTCAATCTGATCGCAGGTTTCGAACAGCCTTTATCAGGCCGGGTGCTGATTGGCGGCGCGGATGTGACCGGTCTTGCGCCAGCCGAACGGCCAGTTTCCATGGTGTTTCAGGAAAACAACCTGTTTGCCCATCTGACGGTGGAACAGAATGTCGGCCTTGGCCGCTCGCCACGGCTGAAACTGGATGCCGAAGATCATGCCGCAATCCGATCGGCCCTTTCCCGCGTCGGACTGGATGGCAAGGAAAAACGCAAGCCCGAAGCACTTTCCGGTGGCGAACGCCAGCGGGTTGCCATTGCCCGCGCACTTGTGCGCGACAAGCCCGTGCTACTGCTGGATGAAGCCTTTGCCTCGCTGGGACCAGCCATGCGCCTGCAAATGCTCGATCTCATCCTGGAGCTGAAGCGCGAAACCGGCATGACCGTGCTCATGGTCACTCATACGCCGGAAGACGCGCTCTATCTCGATGCCGGGCTTGTCTTCATCGAGAATGGCCGGATTTCCGCACAGGGGCCAGCAAAAGAACTGCTGGCAGAAACAGGGCCGGAAGCGCTCAGACGCTATATTGGCAGCCCGCCCTCCCATTCCGTTGCAACGGCTATTTGATAAAAGCCATATTTTATACGTAATTGCCCCAAAGATACGCCTAGATGATTGTTTTCACGCAGTTCGTGTAAACAGTGCAGTTTTCATTTGGGGCAGAAATGCTCTAGATTTAACTTGGTCGAGCGTTACGTGATTTGCGAGGATAAGACCCTGTTTCGTCAAACGCCCCATATGCGGGCATGTCAGTCATTTTCCTGTCTCACGCCTGCACGGCCGCGCCTTCAATGGCGGCAGCCGACGCTGGGGCTTACCCTGATTCTGACCGGTTTCTTGTCCGCCTGCCAGTCGATCAGTTCGCATCAGGACTTGGGATTACAGCCCTCATCCAATCCGGTGACGGTGGAAAATGTCACGCGCAATGACCGCCTCGCACAGCTTGGCGCACAGCAGCATCCGCGCATCCTCGCCACCTATGGCGGCGAATACAAGGATCCCAAGCTTGAACGCATGGTCGCCAAGATCGTCGGCAAGCTGACCACCGTTTCCGACAAGCCGGATCAGACCTACCGCATCACCATTCTCGATTCGCCCAATATCAATGCGTTTGCGCTGCCTGGCGGCTATCTTTATGTGACGCGCGGCCTGTTGGCGCTGGCCAATGATTCTGCCGAAGTTGCCGCTGTCATTGCGCATGAAATGGGTCATGTCGTTGCCAATCACGGCATTTTGCGGCAGGCAAAGGAAGTCGAAACGGCAATTGCTGGCCGTGTGGCCACGGAAGTGCTGCACAATGAGGCGGCAAGCCGTGAAGCCGCCATTCGTGGCAAGCTGCGCCTTGCCCAGTTCTCACGCAATCAGGAACTGCAGGCCGATGCCATCGGCATCAGGATGATCGGCGAGGCAGGCTATGATCCCTTTGCCTCAGCGCGTTTCCTGCAATCCATGGATGCCTATTCCGCCTTCCGTTCGGTTTCGGGCGCAACCGATGCCAGCCTCGACTTTCTGGCAAGCCACCCTGCCACCCCGCAGCGCATTGAACTGGCCATGCGCCATGCCCGCCTCATTGGCGCACCGGGCGTTGGCACGACAGACCGCAATTCCTTCCTCGACGGGATTGATGGGCTTCTCTATGGCGATTCGCCCAATCAGGGTTATGTCCGTGAACAGACCTTCATTCACCCGAAACTGGGCCTGACCTTCCGCGTGCCGAATGGCTTTGTCATCGATAATTCGGCCACGGCCGTCATGGCGACCGGCCCTGGCGAGGTGGCCATCCGCTTTGATGGCGCGTCCCTGCCATCCGGCTCCAGCCTCACCGAATATCTGCGTTCCGGCTGGGTGACGGGGCTGGATGAAAGCACGATCCGTGAAACCATTATCAACGGCCTGCCGGCTGCAACGGCGCGAGCAAGTGCCGACCGCTGGCAGTTCGATATTGTCGTGATCGGCGTCAACAACAAGGTCTATCGTTTCCTCACCGCCGCTCCAAAAGGCAGCAATGCCCTCCTGCCGGCATCACAAACGGCAACCCATTCCTTCCGCCTGCTCACCCCAGGCGAGCAACAGGCCATCAAGCCCTTGCGCATTCGCGTGGTGACCGTAAAGCCCGGCGATACGATGGAAAGCCTTGCTGCCCGCATGCAGGGCACGAACCGCAAGCTTGAACTCTTTCAGCTGATCAATGCCATGCCGCCCGGCTCGACCGTCTCGGTCGGCGACCGCGTGAAACTGATCAGCGAATGATTCCCGGAAAACCGGCCCGGATGGGCCGGTGGGCCGGATCGTGAAAGACAATGCTGTCTTGGCACATGCGCGGTCCGGACAAGCCTTCCGTTGGGTGGTGCCGCAGCCCCTGCTGCCCTGCCCCCTATCGTGTTGCTCATGTCGTTCTCATGATTGCAGACGTGCTTTGCAGATTGCATCCAGCCCGTCGGCCAGAAATGCAAAAGCCCGGCACATGGCCGGGCTTTTGAAAACACACTGAAGCACCAATTATGCTGCTTCAACCTCATCGTCTTCGACTTCGACTTCAGCCTTGCCGCGCTTTGGTCCCTTGGCAAGATTGGCTTCGATCAGACGGATGGCTTCGGTTTCCGACACCTTGTTCACCGCGGCGATTTCGCGTGCCATGCGGTCGAGGGCAGCTTCATAAAGCTGGCGTTCCGAATAGGACTGTTCAGGCTGGTTTTCCGCACGGAATAGATCGCGCACGACTTCCGAAATCGCGATCAGATCGCCGGAATTGATCTTTGCATCATATTCCTGAGCCCGGCGCGACCACATGGTGCGCTTGATGCGCGCACGTCCCTGCACAACCTTCAAAGCCCGCTCGACATAGTCGGTTTCAGACAGTTTGCGCATACCGATGGACGCTGCCTTGGCAACCGGCACTTTCAGGCGCATCTTGTCTTTTTCAAAGTCGATCACGAAAAGTTCAAGCTTGTGGCCAGCCACTTCCTGTTCTTCGATTGCCACAATCTGACCGACACCATGAGCTGGATAAACAATCGACTCACCGCTTTTGAAACCCTGACGCGCTGAGGACTTTTTCTGCTGGGATGACATACGCTTCATTACTCCCTGTTGTGCCCGGCGCAACCCGCCGGTTGACACATGATTTTCGACCGCGTTTCACGAAAAACGCCGAAGTTACAGTCGGTTAAGAACTGAAAACGTATCTGACAGCGAATTGCATCACCCGGGAGATGTTTCATGGAACAAACAGCATCACATGCGCTTGTCCCGGTGCCATGCAGCCCGGTGTAAAAATTAGCCCATTCAGAGATTAACGCATTTGCGCCACGACTTGACGTCCAGTCACCGAAATTGTGGCAACACCATACCACAATTTCGGACCAGAATCAACAAACTGCAAAAAACGCCGGTAACAGCATAATTTTGCGCATTTCTGCAACTTCCACCAGACGGCTTCAAACAGTTTTCAACTGACTAAATCAAAAAAACTGCAGTTCACACGTTTCATGAAAGCGAACGGATACCATCCTGTTCCTGAGGAACTAGTCACCGCTGCCAGGGTTGGGCGAGAAGAACTGTTCATACTTGCCAGGAACGCCATCCATTTCTTTTGCCTCAGGCAGCGCATCCTTCTTCGCGGTGATATTCGGCCATTTGGTTGAATATTCCGCGTTGATTTCCAGCCATTTTTCGAGGCCTGGTTCCGTGTCCGGGCTGATTGCTTCAGCAGGGCATTCCGGCTCACATACGCCGCAATCGATGCATTCATCAGGGTTGATGACGAGCATATTCTCGCCTTCATAGAAGCAATCCACCGGACAAACCTCGACGCAGTCCGTATATTTGCAACGAATGCAATTATCGGTCACGACATAAGTCATCGTCGAACTCCTGTTACCGTCCGGAGGGAGCGGTTTGTCTATCCTGTTGAGGCCAGCGTGGCTTATTCGATGCTGGCGCACCGAAGTGCTACGTCGCCGTTATTTAAATAAAAAGCGCATAATCGCGCCCTATCCGTTTCAGACATGCGTGAGGTAACGATTTTATGCTGCACTGACAAGGGCACAATCGCCGCATCGTGATCAACAAATTCAAATGGAAAGATTTTATCCCGTCCTGCCCTGCCAAAGGGCGCAGGCCTGCCGCTCCCCAGCAATCATGACAGCACGCCCATGGCAAGGGTCACAGGCCGCGCAACCGATCCAGAACACGCCGATCCCTTTTGGTCGGCCGCCCTGCCCCGGCATCACGCTGCGGCACGGCTTCGCTTTCCAGCCTTGGCGGCGGTGGCGGGGACAGATCCTCATAGAGAAGTCGCGCTTCCGGCGCAGGCCCGCGTCGTTCACCCAGACCGAGCACCCTGTAGACCAGAATGCGCCGATCAAGCGTTATCGTCAGCACATCGCCGATCTTCACCGGATGGGAGGCCTGCTCGATCTTGTCGCGGTTCAACCGAACCTTGCCGCCGACGGCGAGCTTCGCCGCCAGCGATCTCGATTTGACCACGCGTGCAAAAAACAGCCATTTATCGATCCGCTGTTTTGCCGGCGCCTCACCCATTACTTCTTCAGCTGTTCCTTCAGCGCAAGCAGCTTGGCAAAAGGCGAATCGGGATCAATCCTTGCCGAACGTTCCTGTTCAGGACGTTTCGGCGCATTGCCACCCTTGTTGCCGCCATGATCACGCCTGGCCTGACCTGGATGACCGTGTTTGCCACCCTTGGCCTGTCCATCGCCATCGCGGTGCGGCTTCTTCTTGAATGGCTTGCCGCCACGGGCCTGCTGTTCCTCACCATCCTCGCCCTTGCCACGATGGCGATTGCCGCGATTGCCGTCGTGACGGCCACGATTCTGATCCTGATGACGACCACGGCCTTCAAAACGGCCCTGACGCCACAGAAGAACAGGCTTGGCTTCCACTGCGGCTTCTTCCGCCGGAGCGGCGGCAGGCGCCTCTGCGGGCGTCTCAGCGGCTGCAGGGGCTGTCTCTTCAGTCTTGGCCTCGACAACAGGTGCGGGCACCGGCTCAGCCGGCGGAACCGCCGGCTTGGCTTGAGCTTCTGCCTCTGCCGTCACGGCATCAAGTTCAGCAAGCTTTGCCGCAACGGACGCCGCATCCATCGTCTCGCTGCGATAGCCAAGGCTCTTCAGAATTTCTTCCATGTCTTCCGAGGTTGCCCCCAGGATCGACATCATGGCAGGTGTCACGATGAAACGGCCGCCATCGAACGCGCCATCCGGGCGCGCACCCGATCCCGGGCGCCAGGCAAGCGCCGGACGGATGAGGTCTGCAAGGCGCTCAAGAATATCAATGCGCACCGCACGACGGCCAAGCACACGATAACCGGCCAGGCGATAGAATTGCTGATCAAAGTTCGGATCAACCACAACCGAGGTGCGGCCTGCGGCCAGAACCTGCACCACATCGCCATAGCCCGGGCGTTCACGCGCATCGTTCTTCAGCGCCCACAGGAGCGTGATGAGTCCAGCCGGCGCGGGCTTGAGCAGCATCGGCATGAAGACATGATAGGCGCCGAAGCGAACACCCAGGCGGCGCAGTGCTGCACGTGAATCCTGATCCAGCCCCCGCACCTCTTCCGCCACATCGCGACGCGGCAAAATACCGAGATTTTCGACAATCTGGAAAGCAAGACCGCGTGTCATGCCCGTCAGCGCATCGGCATTGGCCAGATCATGCAGCGGCTTCAGCACTGTCTCAATGTGATGGGCAATGAAACGCTCGATACGGGCTGCAACCTTCTCGCGCGCCGGGCCGGTCAGCTGCTCATCCGCCAGAATGACCGCACGCGGCTTCAGGATTTCCTCGCTTGCAACCAGCATGGCGACAGGTGCCCCCACCCAGCGCAGCACGCCGTCAGAACCAATGGCGAAATCGCCATTGGGCGCTGCCGCAAACCGTTCGGCGCGACGTTCAAATTCCACCGCAAGCGCCTTCTGCGCTGCCGCCTTCACGGCCTTGGCATCCGGGCCATCGGCCTGAACATCGGCAGTAAAACGGAAACCGTCCAGTTGGCCGACATTATGACCCTCGACAATCACGTCTCCGGTCGGACTAATTTCTGCTTCCAGCATAGTATTCTCTCTCAGGCGCCTCATAAGCACGCTTGTCCTGCGGTCTACAAAGCGTTTCGTCAACCTCTCATGCAGCGCGTCGGACAGTCTATCCTCTATTTCGCGCGTCTTTTCCTGCCAGTGTGTCGGATCGGCAAGCCATCCGGGCCTGTGCGACACAAAGGTCCAGGTGCGAATTTGCGCCACGCGGTGCGACAGAGTGTCGATTTCCCCCTCCGTGCTGTCGGCGCGGCGTACCTGCTCGCTCATATAATCTTCATCGACGCTCCCCCGGCGAACCAGATCCTGGTAAATGGTTGCAATGATGTCGGCATGTTGTGCTGGCGCTATCTTACGATAATCAGGCAGCGCACAGGCATCCCACAAAAGCTGTATTCTTTCCGGCGTTGTGGCAAGCGCCGTAATGTCTTCGTCTTTCGACAAATTTTCAAGCGCCTGTTGATCGACCGCCGGCAAGGCCCGCGTCAGCCCCTCGACCGGTGCCGGCGTCTCAAGCGAACGCAACAGCGCATTGATCGACGAGAAATCAAACCGGCTCGTGCGCCATTGCAGCACCTTCACCGGATCGAACTCATGCGCCTCGACACGCTCGACCAGTTCGACATCAAACGGATCAACCTGTCCCGTCACGCCAAATGTGCCATCGCGCACATGCCGGCCGGCGCGCCCGGCAATCTGCCCCACTTCGGCAGGCGTCAGATCGCGGAACTGATAGCCGTCATATTTGCGATTCTGCGCAAAGGCGACATGATCGACATCCAGATTAAGCCCCATGCCAATGGCGTCGGTGGCAACCAGAAAATCCACGTCACCGGATTGATAAAGCTCGACCTGCGCATTGCGCGTGCGCGGGCTGAGCGCACCCATTACCACCGCCGCACCACCGCGCTGGCGACGGATGAGTTCGGCAATGGCATAAACCTCTTCCGCCGAAAAGGCGACAATGGCTGAACGCTCCGGCAGGCGCGTGATCTTCTTCGATCCGGCATAGGTAAGCTGCGACAGACGCGGCCGCGTGACAATATTCACCCCGCGCAAAAGTTTCTCCAGAATGCCGCGCATGGTCGCAGCACCAAGCAGCAGCGTTTCCTGGCGCCCGCGCAGATGCAGGATGCGATCGGTGAAGATATGGCCGCGTTCCAGGTCGCCTGCGAGCTGCACTTCGTCAATCGCGACAAAGGCGGCATCCGTATGCCGTGGCATGGCCTCCACCGTACAGACCGAATAGCGCGCCCCCGGCGGCACGATCTTCTCCTCCCCTGTCACCAGCGAGACATTGGCGGCCCCCACGCGCTCGACAACGCGATTATAGACCTCGCGCGCCAGAAGGCGCAGCGGCAGACCGATGATCCCGCTGCCATAGGACAGCATGCGCTCAATGGCCAGATGCGTCTTGCCTGTATTGGTCGGCCCCAGAACAGCAGTCACATCGCGACCGCTCAGGACCAGAGGCAAATCATGGGCAGGGTACTGGTTCATGCCAAATTCGAATTCCCGGAATATAAAATCCCGCGATAGCATTATCTGAAGTCAATCGAAAGCGCTCCTGTAAAGTTTAAGGCCATTACCCAAAATCTCTTGCGGCTTTTTACGGCCTCCCTACTTTAACCAATAGAACGACTCTGGAACGAATCGGCTACGAATCGCTGACCTCCGATCTTTCCCTGTTTGTTCACGGCTACATATTGTGACGTCAATACGACCCCACACAACATGATGAATCAAGATAAAAAGAGGAAGGCCTTTGCTGCGGCATCTGCCGGTGTCGCGTTAACCTTTGGCAAAAGACCGAAAAATCATTGTGCCTGCATTGCCTGCCAGTTTTAAGAAAAAATTAATAAATACTTATGGTTGGTTAATACAGACAAGCCCGGACCGGCCATTTCATTAACTTTCAGGTCAAAGGCAGAACGAATCAGCGACGAATCGGTGATGGCTGATGTTTCCCGTTTTGTTCACACAATATGTAGTGGTTTTATTCGGCGCCTTCTACAAGCCGGAACGTAAAACCGCCGCCTGAGCGGCCGATTCGACGCATTCTGTTAACTTTTTCACGCTCCTGGTGGCACCAAAAGCAAACGGGCAAAGGCTTGCGCCACTGCCCGTTGCCGTTTCATCTGGAAAACCGGATCAGTCACGTTCAAGGCACATGGCAATGCCCATGCCACCGCCAATACACAGCGTTGCAAGACCGCGCCTCGCATCGCGCCGCTTCATTTCATAAAGCAGGGTGGTCAGGATGCGCGCGCCTGAAGCGCCGATCGGGTGGCCAATGGCAATGGCGCCGCCATTGACATTGACGATCTCAGGATTGAGCCCCAGATCACGCACCACGGCACAGGACTGTGCCGCAAAGGCCTCATTTGCCTCGACCAGATCAAGATCTGCCACAGTCCAGCCGGCCTTTTCCAGCGCCTTGCGCGAGGCCGGGATCGGGCCCGTGCCCATGATCGACGGATCCACACCTGCCGTTGCCCAGGAGACGATACGTGCCAAAGGTGATGCACCGCGCCTGGCGGCCTCTTCCGCGCTCATCAGCACGACGGCTGCCGCCCCGTCATTGATGCCCGAAGCATTGCCTGCCGTCACCGTGCCTTCCTTTTCAAAGGCTGGCTTCAGCTTGGCCAGCCCCTCAAGCGTCGTGCCGGGGCGAATGTATTCGTCCGCATTCACCACGACCTCGCCCTTGCGGCTTTTAACCGTTACCGGCGCAATTTCCTCCTCAAACCGGCCCGCCTTCTGGGCTGCTTCCGCCTTCTGCTGCGAGGCCAGCGCAAATTCATCCTGCTCACTGCGGCTCAGCTGCCATTGGCGCGCAATATTCTCGGCCGTAACACCCATATGATAGCCATGGAAGGCATCCGTCAGGCCATCATGGATCATAGTGTCGACCATTTTGAAATCGCCCATCTTCACGCCGCTGCGCAGATGCGCGCAATGCGGCGCCATGGACATGGATTCCTGCCCGCCAGCGACAACAATCCTGGCGTCGCCGGCCAGAATCTGCTGCATGCCAAGTGCAACCGCGCGCAGACCCGAACCGCAAAGCTGATTGATGACAAAGGCGGTTGCCTCCTGACGGCAGCCTGCGGCCATTGCCGTCTGGCGTGCCGGATTCTGTCCTGCGCCCGCGGTCAACACCTGCCCCAGAATGACTTCATCCACCTCGCTTGCCGTCACGCCTGCACGCTCAAGCGCCGCCTTCACCGCAACCGCCCCCAGCTCATGCGCTGGCACATTGGCAAAAGCACCATTGAAGGCTCCTACGGCCGTTCGTGCGGCACCGACGATGACGATGGAATCTGGGCTGGTCATTTTCTCTCCCCTTGCGCGCATTGCTCTCAAGCGCATGTTTTACCCATTCGCTGCAGCGAACAGGGCATGATGAAATCCGGCATACAAAAGACAAAAAACGCCCGCTTTGCAAGCGCCAAGGCGACAATCGCCAGCCCCGTCTTCATGCAAAGTGGGAACCATGTTGCAACAAAAAGGAAACGCCGCTTCCGGCAAACCGGAAACGGCGTTTGAAAAAGTCTGGCGGGCAGACCGGAAAACCGGTCAGCCTGATATCCAGCTTATTCCTTCGGCTCAAGAACCTGACGGCCGCGATACATACCGCTCTTCAGATCGATATGATGCGGACGACGCAGTTCGCCCGAGTTCTTGTCTTCAACATAGGTCGGTGCCTTCAGCGCGTCGGCCGAACGGCGCATACCGCGCTTCGACGGAGAAGTTTTTCGTTTTGGTACTGCCATGGATCCAGCTCCACTGATCGGTCAATAAACGTCCGGCACGGCCCCGGTGGAGCCTGTCACAGCGGACAAAATTCCGGAAAGTCACGTGCCTATACACGCTCTCGCGCCATTTGACCAGTCGGACTCGCATTTTTTTTCAATTGATCCTGTTATTGGACACAAGTGACATAGGGCCCGGAGCGCAGCGCACGTCGCTGCACGATATTGGCAATGCGTTGCATGTTGCGCGTTGGCTTGGCCGGATTGCGCATGATCGGGTTCGGCAGGGTCACGGCCAGAAGCGCTGCCTGCCGTGCATTCAGCTTCGATGCCGGGCGGTTGAAATAATGCTGGGCGGCTGCCTCAATGCCATAAATGCCCGGTCCCCATTCGGCAATGTTGAGATAGATCTCCATGATCCGGCGTTTGGACATCAACAGATCAGCCGCCAACGCCAGCGGAAATTCCAGCCCCTTGCGCAAATATGAACGCCCGTTCCAGAGAAACAGATTCTTCATCGTCTGCATGGTGATGGTCGATGCGCCCCGGCTTGGCCCCCCATCACCTGCATCATCAAGCACAAGGCTCAGCTGATGCCAGTCGACGCCGCCATGACGGCAAAACTGGCCATCCTCTGCCATCATCACGGAATTGATGAGAACTGGCGCGATATCGTCAAGATCCACCCAGCGCCGTTCGACCGATTGCAGCATCACCGTATCGCGCATCATCAGCGTGGAAACGGGATGAACAAAAGGCAGGGAATAAACCAGCATCAAGACAAGCGGAAGAAGTGCCAGACCCGCCGCAACAATGCCGGCGACCCTCAAGCGCCGTCCCCAGACCGGACCGGCAAGAGAACCGCATCCATCCTTGGCCCTGATGACAAGTCTCGACACATCCACGGTCCAGCCACTTTCAACCAGTTTACGCCACCGCGACGGGAAGCTGTAAAACCCTTAACAATATATTACCCGATTCCATAAACAGACACACGGCACAAGGCGCAAGGCCAGAAAAACGGCCGGTTTGATGAAAGCCTGCTGAAAAAGCCTGTCGACAAGCCCCTTGATGGTTGACCGGCGCACCGCTTTCGTCCATCCCCATTTCATGGAAAACGCAGCTTTCGATTTCACCCATCGCCTGCACCTGCATGCGGCCGCTGTTGAGGCCATGCTGGACAGGCTTCTCGACCGGCATCCGCTCAATGGCGAGATTGCCCGCCCTGAGCGTCTCCTCGCAGCCATGCGCCATGGCGTACTGAATGGCGGCAAAAGGCTGCGACCTTTTCTGGTGATCGAAAGTGCTGCCCTGTTCGGCCATCGTGGCGAAGCGGTCATGCGTGTTGCCGCAGCCCTTGAATGCATCCATTGCTATTCGCTGGTGCATGACGATCTGCCCGCCATGGACGATGATGACCTGCGCCGCGGCCAGCCAACCGTGCACAAGGCCTTTGACGAGGCTGCAGCCATTCTGGCAGGCGACAGCCTGCTGACTTACGCCTTCGACATCATCGCAGCCGATGAAACCGAACTGAGTGCCGATATCCGCGTAAAACTCATTGCCGCGCTGGCGCGCGCCGCTGGCCTTGGCGGCATGGCAGGCGGTCAGGCGCTTGACCTGATGGCGGAAACCCGCAAACCTGATGAGGCCGGCATTATAATGTTACAGGCGATGAAGACCGGCGCACTGATCCGTTTTGCCTGTGAAGCTGGCGCGATCATTGCCAATGCACCGCGCGAAGAGCGCGAACGAATGGCCGAATTTGGCTCGGCCATTGGTCTTGCCTTCCAGCTTGCCGATGATCTTCTCGATGTCACAGCCGATGCTGCCGCCATGGGCAAGGCAACCGGCAAGGATGCCGCCGCAGGCAAGGCAACGCTTGTCGCCATACATGGCGTGGACTGGACGCGCAAACAGCTTTCCGGCCTTGTTGCCCAGGCAGAAGAGCTGCTTTCTCCCTTTGGCAAGGAGGCAGCCCTGCTCAAGCAGGCCGCCCGTTTCATTGCCGAACGGCAGAACTGATCCATCAGATCAGGACGCAGCCTTTCTTCCAAGTCCGAAACGGTTTTCGATATAGTCGGCAACCATTTTCTGGAATTCTTCCGCAATGGCCGGCCCGCGCAGGGTGGTCACCTTCTTGCCCTCGATGAAGACGGGAGCTGCCGGCGTCTCACCCGTGCCCGGCAATGAAATGCCGATATCGGCATGTTTGGATTCGCCCGGCCCATTGACGATGCAGCCCATGACGGCAACCGACAGGGCTTCCACACCCGGATATTTCTCGCGCCAGATCGGCATATTGCGCCGGATGTCTTCCTGAATGGTCTGTGCCAGTTCCTGAAACACAGTCGAGGTCGTGCGCCCGCAGCCAGGGCAGGCCGCGACAATCGGAATGAACTGGCGGAAGCCCATCGTCTGCAACAATTCCTGCGCCACCTGCACTTCGCGCGTGCGGTCTCCCCCCGGCTCCGGCGTCAGTGAAATGCGGATCGTGTCGCCAATGCCCTGTTGCAGCAAAATGCCCATCGCGGCCGATGAGGCGACTATGCCCTTGGTGCCCATGCCGGCTTCGGTAAGCCCCAGATGCAGCGCATGGTCACAGCGCGCCGCCAGCATCGTATAGACGGCAATCAGATCCTGCACCTGACTGACCTTGGCCGACAGAATGATCTTGTCACGGCCAAGCCCCAGTTCCTCTGCCAGATTGGCCGAAATCAGCGCCGACTGAACGATCGCCTCACGCATGACTTCCTGTGCGCTCAAGGGCGCGCCTTCCGCCTGATTGCGATCCATCAGCGTGGTCAGCAATTCCTGATCGAGCGAACCCCAGTTGACGCCAATACGCACCGGCTTGTCATGGCGGATGGCCATTTCAATAATATCGGCGAACTGCTTGTCTTTCTTGTCCTTGAAGCCGACATTGCCCGGATTGATACGATATTTTGCCAGCGCCTGCGCGCAGCCCGGATGGTCAGCCAGAAGCTTGTGACCAATATAGTGAAAATCGCCCACCAGCGGCACATTCAGCCCCAGCCGTTCCAGACGCTCACGGATTTTTGGCACGGCCGCAGCCGATTCATCGCGGTCCACCGTCACGCGCACGATCTCGGAGCCTGCGCGATGAAGGGCGGCCACCTGCGCAACCGTCGCATCCACATCCGCCGTATCGGTATTGGTCATCGACTGGACGACTATCGGCGCACCGCCGCCAACGACAACACCGCCAACATTGACGCCAACAGACTGGCGGCGGGGAAAGGGATGTGAAAAATAGTGAGGGGTCGCGGAAGACATGATGCTCTGTTCTAAAAGGCCTGAACTGAGGAAATCTGCGCGGGAGGCGAGCGCCAGCGCAATCGGTTCGCCCCTATATAATCACTTGCTACGCCCTTGTCGCCCACTCATTCACACTGTTTTTTGCAACAAAGGCGCTTCACATTATCGCCCCCCCCGGATTTAATGCCTGCGGTCGGCATAACGGGCAAGACCGGAACAGGCAAACACCACCAGAAGCAGAACCGGCAAGGACGCAAAGACCACGCCAAACCCATGATGTTCCGCAACAAAACCAATCAGTGATGGCGCAACCAGAATGCCGGAATAACCGAGCGTGGTGACCACCGACAGACCGATGCTCGGATTGACACCCGGAATGTTGCCAGCCATGGAAATCACGATCGGCACCATGTTGGAAATGCCGATGCCGCACAGCGCAAAGCCAAGAATCGCCAGATAGGCATTTTCCGCAAAGCCAACCGTCAGGAGGCCGGCAATGGCAATCACCGTACAGATGCGCAGCGTCTTGACCGCGCCCAGCCGGTCGCGCACCACGTCGCCGGCAAAGCGCATCGCGGCCATGGACAGCGAAAAAGCCGCAAAGCCAAAGCCTGCCAGCGTGACGGAAGCGCCCAGATCGCGCTGCATGTGAAAAGCCGCCCAGTCGAGAATGGCCCCTTCAGGCACCATGGAAAACAGCGCCATCAGGCCGACCAGCCAGAGTAGCGGCTTGCGCGGGAATGTCAGTTTTGGCTTCACGCTTGCCTGATGATGCGCGTCATCCGGATTGACCCATGGCCAGGCAATGGCCATCATAACGGCCGCCATCGCCGTTGCAATCAGCGCATGTGCGGTTGAACCCAGATAGGCGATGAAAAAGCCACCCGTTGCTGAACCGATCAGGCCGCCAAGGCTCCAGAACGCATGGCAGGATGACATGACAGCACGGCGCAGGGATTTTTCCACCGCCACGGCATTGGCATTCATCGCAACATCCATCGCGCCGATTATGCCGCCAAAATAAAACATCACCACAACTGCGCTTGCGACATTGGGCACCAGCGAAATGATGAGCAGAGACGGTATGGTGGCAAGCGCACATAATCTGACGACAAAGCCCGATCCGCGTCGTGCGGAAAAGGCGCCGGTGAAAGGCATCATGGAAAGCGAGCCAAGACCGAAGATCAGGAGCATCAGCCCCATCGCCCCGCTATCAAGCCCCAGCCGTGCGGCAAATTCCGGTATTTTCGGGGCCCAACTGCCAAAAATGTAACCATTCATCAGAAACAGCAGCGAAACGGCAATGCGCTCGCGCGCAAAAGGCGAACCCTTTACAAGCGTGGTGCTGTTTTCATAACCACCGATCTGACTGCCCAACCGCTCCATCACGCCCTCAATTGCACTTCACATCAGCGCAAACCAGGCGGATGCCCCGATATTGCACTTTCATCCCTGCCAGTCTGGCGCGTCATATGCCGCACGCCGAAAGGCAGCCCACGTTTTGCCATATGCCTGCCCTGGAATCCGCCCGTTTGCCAAGCCAGTCCCAAGACAGCTGTTTCTCAACAGCCGCTGAAAAGATCAAGGGCTTGGAGTCAGCAGATGAATCAAATTCTGAAGTAATACTACTATAACATGAAACCTGTCATATCAGCGCGGTATAATACGGATATGTAATAAAATTTCAGGCCGAAATGTGAAGCTCATGCCCGAGGGGCGGTTTTTACGCCTGTCTCGCAACAAAGCAGTTCCAGGAAAAGTGGAAACCGGTTTTCCATCCGGAACAGTGAAACGATAATATGTTGCAACAGTTCAGCTTTCCGTAAAAGCGGAATTGCTCTCCCCTACGCAAGAGCAGCCTAGCTCCGGCTCAAGGCCGTCGCCGTACCAGAAAGGATGAGTGCGCCGCCCCCTGCCCGCTTGGCCCAGAGCCGCGCTCTGGGTGCGGCAAGAAATGCACGCGCGCGCGATGCCGCCAGCGCATAAATCCCATCAGTGCAGGCAACCACCAGCGTAAAGGTTGCAATCAGAATGGCTGCCTGCGACCAATAGGAACACTGCGTATCAATGAATTGCGGTGCAAAGGCCACAAAGAACACAATGGTTTTCGGATGAAAAACGCCAACCGCAATATTGCTCAAGAATGCAAGCCGCGGCGAGATTGGCTGGCTTTCAACCACAGTCCCGCCCGATGGTTCGGCGCGGCTTTTCCACAGTGCAAACAGCCCCAGCCCGATCAGATAAAGCGCACCCGCCCATTTGAGAATGGTGAAGGCGGTTGCAGAAGCTGCCAGCAAAGCGCCAACACCGGCAAGGGACAGGGTCATGGCGAGGAAATTGCCGACCGCCATGCCCGCCACCGAGGCCAGCGCCGTGCGCGTGCCGGAGCTGATGGCATAGCCGATAATGCTCAAAACCCCCGGCCCCGGAATAAGCCCCATGACGAGCGAAGCCAGAACAAATCCGATCCACAAATGCATGTTCATTGGCCTGCCCACTGCCTGATCATCAGGCATCATAAACGATGAGAAGATCCTTCGCGTCGATCTGCTCGCCCGGCTTGACGAGAACTTCCGCAATGGTTCCATCGCGTTCGGCATGGATGGCGGTTTCCATTTTCATGGCTTCGATGGAAAGAAGCACATCACCCTGCGTCACTTTCTGGCCTGCCGTGACCATCACGGTCGAGACCACACCGGGCATCGGCGCGCCAACCTGGGACGGATTGCCGGCTTCCACCTTGCGGCGGACACCGCCAGTCGCTCCCTTGGCACGGTTCGGCACCTTGATGCGGCGAGGCTGGCCATTCAGCTCGAAGAACACGGTTACCATGCCCTTCTCATCCGTCTCGCTGATCGCCTGATTGACGATCACCAGCGTCTTGCCGCGTTCAATATCGACAAAGACCTCTTCTTCCGGCTTCAGCCCATAGAAATAGACAGGTGTCGGCAGCGCACTGGTCGGGCCATAGGTTTCCTGTGCTGCGGCAAAGTCGGTGAAGACCTTCGGATACATCAGCGCCGAGGCAAATTCCTGATCCGTAATCTTGCGGCCAACCGTCTTTTCAAAGGAAGCGCGTTCCGCATCCAGATCAGCCGGCGGCAGAAGCGAGCCGGGGCGCACGGTAAACGGCTTTTCCCCCTTCAGCACCTTCTTTTGCAAGGCCGCCGGCCAGCCTGACGGTGGCTGACCCAGATCACCGCGCATCATCGAGACAACCGAATCCGGGAAGGCAATATCCTTGTCCGGGTTCTCGACATCGGCAACCGTCAGATCCTGGCTTACCATCATCAACGCCATATCGCCAACCACCTTGGAGGATGGTGTGACCTTGACGATATCGCCGAACATCCTGTTCACATCCGCATAGGCCTGCGCCACCTCATGCCAGCGCGTTTCAAGGCCAAGCGAGCGTGCCTGTTCCTTGAGATTGGTGAACTGCCCGCCCGGCATTTCATGCAGATAGACTTCCGATGCTGGCCCCTTGAGATCGCTTTCAAAGGCCGCATACTGATTGCGCACGCCTTCCCAATAGAAGGAAATGCGGCGCAGCGCATCCATGTCGAGCTCCGGATCGCGCTCGGAGCGTTCAAGGGCTGCAACAATCGAGCCAAGACATGGCTGCGACGTATTGCCGGAAAGCGCATCCATTGCCGCGTCGATCACATCCACCCCGCTTTCGACCGCAGCCAGCACCGTTGCCGCCGAAATGCCCGACGTATCATGAGTGTGGAAATGGATCGGCAGGCTGGTTTCCTCGCGCAGCGCCTTGAACAGGACCCGCGCCGCAGCAGGCTTCAGCAGCCCCGCCATATCCTTGACCGCAATCATATGCGCGCCGGCCTTTTCCACTTCCCTGGCCAGATTGACATAATAGTTCAGGTCATATTTGGCGCGTTCCGGATTGAGAATATCGCCGGTATAGCAGATGGCGGCTTCGCAGATCTTGTCTTCTTCCAGCACCGCATCCATCGACACGCGCATATTCTCAACCCAGTTGAGGCTGTCAAAGACGCGGAACAGGTCGATGCCCCCGCGCGCGGCCTCACGGACAAAGTATTTCACCACATTGTCGGGATATGACTTGTAGCCAACGCCGTTTGCGCCGCGCAGCAGCATCTGCAGCAGGATGTTCGGCGCGCCTTCGCGCACCAATGCCAGACGCTCCCATGGATCTTCAGTCAGAAAGCGCATGGAGACGTCAAAGGTCGCCCCGCCCCAGCATTCGAGCGAGAACAGGTTTGGCAGCGCCTGAGCATAGGAACGGGCAATGCGGGCAATGTCATAGGTACGCACACGTGTTGCCAGAAGCGACTGATGCGCATCTCGCATCGTCGTATCGGTAATCAGCACACGCTTTTCATTGCGTATCCACTCGGCAAATTTCTTTGGCCCAAGCTTGTCCAGAAGCTGCTTCGTGCCATCAGCAATCGGCTTGTCGCCAAACCATGGTATGCGGGGCTTTGCCGCATCCTTGGGCGGCATGGCCCGGCCCTTGGTTTCCGGATGGCCATTGACCGTCACATCGGCAATGTAGGTCAGAAGCTTGGTCGCGCGATCCTGCCGCTTGACCTGCTGGAACAATTCCGGCGTCGTATCGATAAAGCGCGTCGTATAGTCGTTCGATTGGAATTTCGGATGATTGATGATCGCTTCAAGGAAGGTAAGATTCGTCGCAACACCGCGAATGCGGAATTCACGCAAGGCCCGATCCATACGCCGGATCGCCTCATAAGGTGTCGCCCCCGATGCCGTGACCTTGACGAGCAGCGGATCATAATAGCGCGTAATGACAGCGCCCGAATAGGCCGTACCGCCGTCAAGACGAATGCCGAAGCCCGATGCCGAACGATAGGCCTGAATGCGTCCGTAATCGGGAATGAAATTCTGTTCCGGATCTTCCGTGGTGATACGGCATTGCAGCGCATGGCCATTGAGATGAATGTCTTCCTGCCGCGGCACGCCTGATTCCGGCGTGCCAATGGCATGACCATCCATGATGTGGATCTGTGCCTTGACGATATCAATGCCGGTGACGACTTCCGTCACCGTATGTTCGACCTGAATGCGCGGATTGACCTCGATGAAATAGAATTTGCCTGTATCGGCATCCATCAGGAACTCAACCGTTCCCGCGCCGACATAATCCGTCGCATGCGCAATCTTCAGCGCATATGCGGCAAGCTCCTCGCGCTGTGCATCATCGAGATAGGGGGCGGGCGCACGCTCCACCACCTTCTGGTTGCGGCGCTGGATCGAGCAATCGCGCTCATAAAGATGAACCGCATTGCCATGCATGTCTCCAAGGATCTGCACCTCAACGTGACGTGCCCGCTCAATCAGCTTTTCGAGGTAGACTTCATCCTTGCCAAAGGCAGCCTTGGCCTCGCGCTTGGCCTCTGTCACTTCGCGCGCAAGATCAGCCTCTGAGCGGATGACGCGCATGCCGCGGCCACCGCCGCCCCAGCTTGCCTTCAGCATCAGCGGATAGCCGATTTCGGCTGCCAGCCGCTTCACTTCTTCCATGTCGTCCGGCAAGGGCTCGGTTGCCGGCACCACCGGCACACCGATCTCGATCGCCAGATTACGGGCAGCAACCTTGTTGCCGAGACGGCGCATGGTCTCCGGCTTCGGTCCGATGAAGATGATGCCATTCTCAGCACAGGCTTCGGCAAATTCCGGGCTTTCCGACAACAGACCATAGCCGGGGTGAATGGCATCAGCCCCGGAAAGCTTTGCCACACGGATCACCTCATCAATCGACAGATAGCTTTCGATCGGCCCCAGATCACGCTCCAGATGCGGCCCGCGCCCAACCTGATAGCTCTCATCCGCCTTGAAACGGTGCATTGAAAGTTTGTCTTCCTCCGCCCAGATCGCAACCGTTTTCAAGCCCAGTTCATTTGCCGCGCGGAAAACGCGGATTGCTATTTCAGAACGATTGGCAACAAGGATCTTTCGGATAGGCAAGACAGTTCTCCCAAGCTGTAATAACATTGTGCATTGTGCATAACTTGCGTCGGAGTTTTATGCAACAAGCTGATCGGCATGCTTCCCCGGCACGCAAGCCTGCCGGATAGGCATGCGCAACAGAATGTGGGCGCATTCCGCATGATTTCGTGGCATGGGAAATGCGACACAGGGCTGATCCGCACTCTGCAAGCAGATATGCGAAACGGCCTTCACACCAGATTTTGTTCCTCCATCACAATCGACTTCCTCGTCCGCACAGCAAAAATGCGCATACCGGCAATGAGCTGCATGTCCGGACGCCCAGGAGTGTAAGCATATTTTTGCAATCTTCCAGAAAATACTGAACACAAAAGAAAATGCCCGGCAATTGCCGGGCATCTCCTTGTCCAGTTGTCTGGCAGATTACTGCTGAACGTAGGTGTACTTGCCGTCCGGGCCCTTTTCCCACTTGTACATGACGTAACCAGGCAGCTTCGGATCGCCCTTTTCGTCATAGGAGAGTTCGCCAAGAACGGTCTTGAACGGACCCTTTTCCTTCAGAGCCTTGGCAATTTCCTGCGGATCATTGGAGCCTGCAGCCTTGGCAGCGTCAGCCAGCGACTGAACGGCTGCGTAGGAATAGAGCGTGTAGGCTTCCGGTTCGAAACCTTCCTCGCGGAACTTCTTGACCAGCTCAGCATTGTCCGGGTTGTTGCGCGGATCCGGGCCGAAGGTGTTCAGCGTACCGGCAACTGCATCGCCAGCGATCGAAGCCAGCTCATTCGAGACGATACCGTCGCCCGAGATGAACTGAACCTTGAGGCCCTGGTCAGCGAGCTGACGCATGATCAGGCCGGCTTCAGCGTGCAGACCACCCCAGTACAGAACGTCAACGCCCTGCTGCTTGAGCTTGGCGATCAGGGCCGAGAAGTCCTTTTCACCAACATTCACGCCTTCATAGACGGCTTCCTGAATGCCGAGATCATTGAGGGTCTTCTTGGTTTCGTCAGCCAGACCCTGACCATATGGGGTCTTGTCATGGATGACGGCAATCTTTGCGTCCTTGAAATTGTCGGCAATGTACTTGCCGGCAACAATACCCTGCTGGTCGTCACGGCCGCAGGTGCGGAAGGTGTTCCACAGGCCACGTTCGGTATAGACCGGATTGGTTGCAGCTGGCGAGATTTCGAGAATGCCGTTTTCGGCATAGACTTCGGAAGCCGGGATCGAAACGCCCGAGTTGAAGTGACCGATAACAGCCTTCACACCGTCAGCGGCAAACTTGTTGGCAACCGAAATACCCTGCTTCGGATCAGATACGTCGTCGCCGATGGTCAGAACAATCTTTTCACCGTTGATGCCACCGGCATCATTGATTGCCTTGACAGCAGCTTCAGCGCCTTTCTGGATCTGCGCACCGTAAACAGCGTTCGGACCGGTGATCGGAGCGCCGATGCCTACAAGGAAATCAGCCCAGGCAGAACCGCTGAAAGACACAAGCGCAGCAAGTGCAACGCCAGAAAAAAGAGACTTTCTCATTTATGCAACTCCCATTGTTTTAATAACCCTCAAGACGATGCTACCCGCACCGCTCTACAATTGCGCTGAATACTCAGCAATATCTACGCTGAAGCATGGATCTGTCAACGTAATCTTTTGATATTCATCTACCTCATTTCAGGAAATGAAAATTTACTTTGCCTTCCAGGTAAGTGGCGATGATTTCTCATAAAGCCAGCTATATTGGCGAACCATTTGCTTGGTGCGTGTATAGCGATAACCAACCGAGCCGATGATGATCAGGACAATCGTGTCGACAATGTAATAATGCAGTGACAGCAATGTTCCGCCAAACAGGGCATAATGGATGAAGCGAACAGCCGCCCCAAGCGGGATCATATAGACCAAGAACTGCACATAGCTGCGCCACGTCGAAGCGCAGGCACGTCCCGTCATCCATGCGGCCCAGCCGCCAAGAAGGCAGGTGATGAAGAAAAACAGCCAGAATGATGGCTCTTCGTAAAGAATACCCTGCATGATTTCCTCCTAATGCCTTCCGCCTTCGAGATAGGCAGCACGCACTTCCGGATCGGCCAGCAGCTCGCGGCCGCTGCCACTCATCGTGATCGAACCATTGACCATGACATAGCCACGATCCGCCAGCTTCAATGCGCCGAATGCGTTCTGCTCGACGAGAAACACCGTCAGCCCCTGTTTCCTGTTCAGCTCCTTGATGGCTTCAAAGATCTGCTTGACGATCAGCGGTGCCAGACCAAGTGAAGGCTCGTCCAGCAGAAGAAGCTTGGGCCGCGCCATCAGCGCGCGGGCAATGGCCAGCATCTGCTGCTCGCCACCCGAAAGCGTACCGCCACGCTGATGCAACCGTTCCTTCAGACGCGGAAACAGATCAAACATCATCTCCACGTCTTCTTCGAAATATTGCTGGTTGTCGAGGCTCGCGCCCATCTGGAGATTTTCCAGCACCGTCATGCGCGGGAAGATGCGACGGCCTTCCGGTGACTGCGCGATGCGCAGCTTGGCGATCTCATGCGGCGGCAGACTGGTGATGTCACGTCCGCCAAACAGGATGCGGCCACTGCGCGCACGCGGTGAACCGAAGATGGTCATCATCAGGGTCGACTTGCCGGCACCGTTTGCACCAATGAGGGCAACGATTTCACCTTCATTGACCGTGAGTTCAATGCCCTTGAGCGCGCAAATATTGCCGTAATAGGTCTCGACCTTGTCAACGACGAGAAGCGGCTGTTTCGTCTGCATGGTTTCTGCCTGCATCATTCTGCCCCCTTCGTCTTCTTGTCCGACGCATCGGCGGCTGCATTGTCTTCACTGAGTGAAGCTTCCTCCTCGACGAGCAATTCCGCCACCGCAGCAGCCGGATCCGCAACGCCGTGATGTTCAGCTTCCTCAATCAGTTCGGCAACTTCATCATCATCGACACCGAGATAGGCCGCAATGACGCGCGGATCATTGCGCACCTCATCAGGCGTGCCGTCAGAAATCTTCGTACCATATTCCAGAACGATGACATGGTCGGAGATTTCCATGACCACCGACATGTCATGCTCGATCAGCAGAATCGACGTGCCGGTCTCATTGCGGATATCGAGCAGAAGCTTGTTGAGCTCTGCCGATTCGCGCGGATTGAGACCTGCCGCCGGCTCATCAAGACAGAGGATTTCCGGCTCCGTACACATGGCGCGGGCAATTTCCAGACGACGCTGGTCACCATAGGGAAGATCACCGGCCGGATCGTCGGCCCGATCAACCAGATTGATCTTTTCAAGCCAGTAGCGCGCCTTCTCCTTTGCCTCTTCCGCTGCCTTGTGATAGCCAGGCAGCCCCAGCAGGCCAAGGATGGTGTAGCCGGAAGCACGCATCAGCGTGTTGTGCTGGGCAACCAGCAGGTTTTCCAGAACCGTCAGGCCCGAGAACAGGCGGATATTCTGGAAGGTACGCGCCACCTTTGCGTGCTTGGTGATCATGAAGTCAGGCAGACGTTCAAGCAGGAACTCCTCGCCCGTCTTGCTCTTCATGGTGAGCTTGCCACCCGTCGGCTTGTAGAAGCCGGTGATGCAGTTGAACACCGTGGTCTTGCCTGCACCGTTCGGGCCGATGATTGCTGTGATATCACCACGCTTCACATCGAAACTCAGGTCGTTGATGGCGATCAGACCGCCAAAACGCATGGACAGATGTTCAACCTGAAGAATGGTGTCCTTGTTCGATTTGCCAGACATAATTTTCGTCCCCGACATCAGCCATGCCCTTCCTTGGTAAAGGCACCCGACACCATCTTCCTCTCGTTCAGGAACGCACTTGGTTCCCGGCTTCCGACAAAGCCACGCGGCTTCCAGACCATGACGACAACCATGGCAAGACCGAAAATGAGCATACGATAGAGTTCAGGCGTGAAGTCTGGGCCAAAAATGAGTTTGAGGAAGCTCATTTCACGCAGGATTTCCGTGCCGCCAATCATCACGACAGCAGCAATCGCGATACCGACCAGAGAACCCATGCCACCCAAAACCACAATGGCCAGAATGACAGCAGACTCGATGAACACGAAGGATTCCGGGCTCACGAAGCCCTGACGCGCAGCAAAGAACGAACCGGCAAAGCCGCCGAACATGGCGCCCGTGGCAAAGGCCGTCAGCTTGGTTGCCGTCGTGTTGATGCCAAGCGAGCGGCAGGCGATCTCGTCCTCACGCAGTGCTTCCCACGCACGGCCAACCGGCATGCGGCGCAGACGAACCGTCACAAAGGCGGTCAGCAAGGCCAGGAACAGGATGACGTAATAGAGGAAGAACTTGTAATGCGCCGGCGAGAAGGTCAGGCCGAAAGTTGCGGCAAAACCATTCGGGCTCGCATTGAAGGGAATGCCGAAGAAGGTTGCCTTGGCAATGCCCGAAATACCGAACGTACCCTTGGTCAGCGCCGTCCAGTTGATGAGGACAAGACGGATGATTTCACCAAAGGCAAGCGTCACGATGGCGAGATAGTCGCCGCGCAAACGCAGAACCGGAAAGCCCAGCATGATGCCCCAGCTTGCCGCCAGAAGACCGGCGACCGGTAGAAGCACCCAGAAAGACAGGCCAAAATAGTTCGACAGCAGCGCGTAGGAATAGGCGCCAACCGCATAGAAGGCGACATAACCGAGGTCGAGGAGACCTGCCAGGCCAACCACGATATTTAGACCCCATGCCAGCATGACATAGATCAGGATCTGGATGCCGAAATTGTCGACCCATTTCAGCGAACCCTGCCAGCCAAGGGCAGAGACACAGAAAATCGGATAGATGAACAGAAAGGCAATCGCGATCTTCGAGAAATGCCGTTTGAAGGCGCTCTGTTCGGTGACGAGACCGACAGGCTTGGCGTTCTTGATACGCTTTCGCTCATCAAGCCAGGGCTGAAGGAATGCGATGAAGAGGAAACGGCCAACGGCAGCAAGCGCCACCATGACGGCAAGCAATCCCCAGCGCTGCACCAGCACCAGCTCGTTATTGATGTTCTGTTCGGTCTTGAAACCGACGATCAGAATGAAAAGCCCAAGCGCCAAAAGCGCTGAATAGAAGGCTTCACGCAGTGCCCGGCCAAAAAGGGAATCCGGGCGTGAACTTGACTGAACAGCCATGATTACACCTTTTCGACTTCAGGACGACCAAGAATGCCGGAAGGCATGAAGATCAGAACGATTGCGAGGATCGAAAAAGCAGCCACATCCTTGTAATCGATCGTGAAATAAGCCGACCACAGCGCCTCGATGAGTCCGATCAGAAGACCGCCGACAACCGCACCCGGCAGCGATCCGATACCGCCAAGAACAGCCGCCGTGAACGCCTTGACGCCAGGAATGAAGCCGTCAGCAAAAGAGATCACGCCATAGAAGGTGAGATAGAGCGTACCGGCAACGGCTGCGAGCATGGCACCCATGACGAAGGTCAGCGAAATCACCCGGTCAACATTGATGCCAAGAAGCGAGGCCATCTTGCGATCCTGCTCACAGGCGCGCTGTGCGCGACCAAGCGAGGTCTTGTTGACGACATACCAGAAGATGGTGAGCAGAATGGCCGTGACGACAATCACGACAATCTGCTTGAGCGAGATCGTGACACCTGAACCGAAGAGTTCAAACGAACCACTCAGAAGCTGCGGAACCGGCTTATTGCGTGGACCCTGCGTTACCTGAACGAAGTTCGAAAGAGCAATCGACATGCCAATTGCAGTAATCAAGGGTGCCAGACGGAACGAACCACGCAGCGGCCGATAGGCAACGCGCTCAATGGTCCAGCTCCACAAGCCAGTCAGCACCATCGCAACAATCATCATTAAAAAGAGCATTAACCAGACCGGCAATGCTCCAATGAATGTCATGATGATAAGGAAAACGATCAGCGCCATGAACGCGCCGAGCATAAAAATATCGCCATGAGCAAAGTTGATCATGCCAATAATGCCGTAGACCATCGTATATCCGATGGCAATCAGGCCATAGATCGAACCGAGCGCAAGCCCGTTGATCACCTGCTGGAAAAAATAGTCCATTGATAAGCCACCCATTTGCTAACCGAGGAATTCCGCGCATCTTTATTTCGTGCGGTTAATCATTTTCTTCGGATTTATAACACCTAACCGTTGCGATCAGGAATGCAAGCCCATTTTCACGGCAACCATAAACAAAACGCTAATCAGCTAGGCAAAGCAAACAATTTCACTACATTTTTTCGTTTTAATACCCATATCCACCGAGTTTCACCCCTGAAAACAGACTAATCACTATGCCATACACCTATAATAATTCGATTTGTCCGTGAATTTTGCTACCGTACCAACTTCATGAAAAATACGAATGGGGGAATGCACATTGGGAATTTGTGGAAAAAACCGGCAATTTCCCCATCCCATCATAAAGAATAGGCAAGCTGCAAACAATTCAGCCCTTGCCATAAATCACAACAGGTCCATTTTGACAGTAAAAATATAGTATTACACTTAGTAATCATAGAACTATACATATAAACATATTTTTATCTCACGCGTCGCCTGATGGGATTGCCATCAATGCAATTGCAACTCCATCACGCATTGATCGCGCATGTCAGACTTCAGGCCACCTGACATGACAGGCAAGAATATCTGAAATAACAATGGGTTATACAAGATTTCGCCAATCTGCCAAAAATTTTGAGCCCCATGCATTGCCGGATGATGATTTGGCCGCGTACTTATTATCGTGAATTGATCGCGCTGCAGCGATGACGCAGTCAATGTCACACCGAGCTGCACTGAATTGTGAATTGCCAGCACGACCATGCCTTGCCGCAAGGATTTAGAAAAATTCATGCATAAAAGTTGAGCAATATTGCAGCATAAAAAAACGGGCCGAAGCCCGTTTTCATGTCCTTGCCATCAGGCCGGCAGGATCGCCCCCTGCAGCGTCATGAGCTGATAGAGGAAGGTCTCTGCCTTGGTGCGATGTTCCTCGCTTGACGCATTGTCGAGCATACGACGTGCTTCATCAATACGGCGTTGGATATCGCTGTGATCAACCTCATCCACATGGGTTGCAGATTCGGCGAGCACCGTGCAGCCTTCAGGCGTGATGTCGGCAAAGCCGCCAAAAACCACGTAAGAGTCGGACTTGCCATCGGCCAGCTTAACCGTAACGACACCCGGCATGATTGTCGTCATGAGCGGCGAATGACCGGCGAGAGCCGTCAGATAGCCTTCGCTACCCGGAATGACCACTTCGGTCACCTGCGTGGAAAGCAGGAGTCGTTCTGGCGACACGAGTTCGAATTGGAAAGCTTGAGCCATGGTTCTCACTTGAATTTCTAAATGAAAGGGCCTTCACGGTGGCCTTGCGGCCCACCGGAAACGCAATTCATTAAGCAGCTTCTGCTGCCAGCTTCTTGGCCTTCTCGATGGCTTCCTCAATGGTGCCGACCATGTAGAAGGCAGCTTCCGGCAGATGGTCATATTCACCTGCGCAAAGCCCCTTGAAGCCCTTGATCGTGTCCTTCAGGTCAACCAGCTTACCTGGCGAACCGGTGAAGACTTCAGCCACGAAGAACGGCTGCGACAGGAAGCGTTCGATCTTGCGCGCACGGGCAACGGTGAGCTTGTCTTCTTCCGACAGTTCGTCCATGCCCAGGATCGCGATGATGTCCTGGAGAGCCTTGTAACGCTGCAGGATCGACTGAACCTGACGGGCAACTTCGTAGTGCTCTTCACCAACAATCTTCGGATCAAGCATACGCGAAGTCGAGTCGAGCGGATCCACAGCCGGATAGATACCCTTTTCTGCGATCGAACGCGACAGAACCGTCGTGGCATCGAGGTGGGCGAACGAGGTAGCAGGTGCTGGATCGGTCAAGTCGTCGGCAGGAACGTAAATGGCCTGAACCGAGGTGATCGAGCCCTTGGTCGTCGTGGTGATGCGTTCCTGCATCGCGCCCATGTCGGTTGCCAGCGTCGGCTGATAACCCACAGCCGAAGGAATACGGCCGAGCAGAGCCGACACTTCCGAACCGGCCTGCGTGAAGCGGAAAATGTTGTCCACGAAGAACAGAACGTCCTGACCCTGGTCGCGGAAATATTCGGCAACCGTCAGACCCGAGAGAGCAACGCGGGCACGTGCACCCGGAGGCTCGTTCATCTGACCGTAAACCAGTGCGGCCTTGGAGCCTTCACCGCCACCGAGCTTGTTAACGCCCGATTCGATCATTTCGTGGTAAAGGTCGTTACCTTCACGGGTACGTTCACCAACGCCTGCGAAGACCGAATAACCACCGTGGGCCTTTGCAACGTTGTTGATGAGTTCCATGATGAGAACGGTCTTGCCAACGCCTGCACCGCCGAACAGACCGATCTTGCCACCCTTGGCATATGGAGCCAGAAGGTCGACAACCTTGATGCCGGTGACCAGAATTTCAGCTTCAGTCGACTGTTCCGTATAGGCCGGAGCTGGCTGGTGAATGGCGCGCATCTGCTTGGTCTTCAGCGGGCCTGCTTCGTCAACCGGCTCGCCAATGACGTTCATGATGCGGCCGAGCGTTTCTTCGCCAACCGGAACCATGATCGGATTGCCGGTATCGCGCACTTCCTGACCGCGAACCAGACCTTCGGTCGAGTCCATGGCGATGGTGCGGACAGTGTCTTCACCGAGGTGCTGGGCAACTTCGAGAACCAGACGGTTGCCCTGATTGTCTACTTCAAGTGCGTTGAGGATCAGCGGCAGCTGGCCTTCCTCGAACTTGACGTCAACAACAGCGCCGATGACCTGCGTGATGCGGCCAATGCCGGCCGCCGGAGCAGCGGCAGTTTTTGCTGCAGTGGTCTTAGGAGCGGCCTTCTTGGCCGGCGCCTTAGCCGCTGGCGTTGTTTCGGCCGCGGCGGTAGTTTTAGGGGTCGCTGCTTTTGCCATCGATCCTTTTACCTTCCGATTAGAGCGCTTCCGCGCCCGAAATGATTTCGATCAGTTCCTTGGTGATCTGCGCCTGACGCTGGCGGTTGTACGTGATCGACAGTTTGTTGATCATGTCACCCGCATTGCGCGATGCGTTGTCCATCGCGCTCATCTTCGCGCCCATCTCACCAGCAACATTTTCCAGCAATGCGCGGAAAATCTGCACCGAGATATTACGCGGAATAAGCGTGCTCAGAATTGCTGCAGGGTCAGGTTCATATTCGTAGATCGCATCACCTGCTGCCTCTGCCGCAGCCTCGCCAGCCGAAGCCGGGATCAGCTGCTGGGCAGTCGGAACCTGGCTGATCACCGACTTGAATTCTGAATAGAACAGGGTGCAGACGTCGAAAGCGCCTTCCTCAAACAGCTTGATGATCTTCTGACCAATCTGGTCAGCATGAACAAAGGCGAGCTGTTTGACTTCACGCAGATCGACGTGATCAATGATCACCTTGGAGAATTCGCGGCGCAGAATGTCTGCGCCCTTCTTGCCAACCGTGATGATCTTGACCGTCTTGCCTTCAGCAAGGAGCTTGCGGGCATGATCGCGCGCCAGACGCGCGATCTGCGAGTTGAAACCACCGCAAAGACCACGTTCGGCCGTGCAGACAACGAGCAGATGGACATCGCTCTTACCCGTACCAGCCATCAGAGCCGGCGCATCTTCGCCGCTGACGTTCTGCGCAATATTGGCGAGAACGGCACTCATGCGCTGCGAATAAGGCCGTGCGGCCTCAGCAGCTTCCTGAGCACGGCGCAGCTTCGCCGCGGCGACCATTTGCATCGCCTTGGTGATTTTCTGCGTCGCCTTGACCGAGGCGATACGGTTTCTCAGATCCTTTAGTGAAGGCATCCGTTCATCCCGTCACAAAATTCAAGCAAAGGACTTGGCGAAGCTGTCGATCGCTGCCTTGAGCTTTGCCTTGATGTCGTCGGTGAGTGCCTGCTCGGTGCGGATTGCATCCAGCACATCCTTGTGCTCGGTGCGCAGCGAAGCAAGAAGGCCTTCTTCGAACTTGCTGACCTGGTTGATCGCCAGCTTGTCGAGATAACCGTTAACACCTGCGAAGATCACGGCAACCTGTTCTTCCGTCTTGAGCGGCGAGAACTGCGGCTGCTTGAGCAGCTCGGTCAGGCGGGCACCACGGTTCAGCAGGCGCTGCGTTGCAGCGTCAAGGTCAGAACCGAACTGGGCAAAGGCCGCCATTTCACGATACTGGGCAAGCTCACCCTTGATCGAACCGGCAACCTGCTTCATCGCCTTGATCTGAGCGGCAGAACCAACGCGCGAAACCGACAGACCGACGTTAACAGCCGGACGGATACCCTGATAGAACAGGTTGGTTTCAAGGAAGATCTGACCGTCGGTGATCGAGATCACGTTGGTCGGAATGAAGGCCGAAACGTCGTTGCCCTGCGTTTCGATAACCGGCAGAGCGGTCAGCGAACCAGCACCATTCTCGTCGTTGAGCTTTGCAGCGCGCTCGAGAAGACGGGAGTGCAGGTAGAAAACGTCGCCGGGATAAGCTTCACGGCCCGGAGGACGACGGAGCAGCAGCGACATCTGACGATAGGCGACAGCCTGCTTGGACAGATCGTCATAGCCGATCAGGGCATGCTGGCCGTTGTCGCGGAAATATTCACCCATTGCGCAGCCGGCAAACGGAGCCAGATACTGCATCGGCGCCGGATCGGAAGCGGTTGCAGCAACGATGATCGAATATTCGAGAGCACCGCGTTCTTCCAGAACCTTGACGAACTGGGCAACCGTCGAGCGCTTCTGACCGATAGCGACATAGACGCAGTACAGCTTGTCCTTTTCAGGGCCGTTGTCGTGGATCGGCTTCTGGTTCAGGAAGGTGTCGAGAATGATTGCGGTCTTGCCGGTCTGACGGTCACCGATCACCAGCTCGCGCTGGCCACGGCCAACCGGGATCAGGGCGTCGATGGCCTTGAGGCCCGTCGACATCGGCTCGTGAACCGACTTGCGTGGAATAATGCCAGGAGCCTTGACGTCGACGCGGCGACGCTCGGTAGCCTTGATCGGACCCTTGCCGTCGATCGGATTGCCCAGCGCGTCAACGACGCGACCAAGCAGAGCCGGACCGACCGGAACGTCAACGATGGCGCCAGTACGCTTTACGATGTCGCCTTCCTTGATGTCACGGTCGTTACCGAAAATAACGACACCGACATTGTCGTTTTCAAGGTTGAGCGCCATGCCGCGAATGCCACCAGGGAATTCGACCATTTCGCCAGCCTGGACATTGTCCAGACCATATACACGAGCAATACCGTCGCCGACGGACAGAACCTGACCGACTTCGGAGACTTCAGCCTCTTTGCCGAAATTCTTGATTTGCTCTTTCAGGATAGCGGAAATTTCCGCGGCGCGGATGTCCATCAGCCGACCTCTTTCAGTGCAAGCTTAAGAGAAGAAAGTTTTGTGCGAAGGGACGTGTCGATCTGACGCGAACCCATTTTGACGATGAGACCGCCGAGGATCGACGGATCGACGGTGACGTTGATCGTCACGTCCTTGCCGGCAACGCCCTTCAGCGTAGCCTTCAATTCATTTTGCTGGGCTGCGGTAAGCGCATGCGCCGAAATCACATCGGCGGTGACTTCACCGCGATGCTCGGCAGCAATCTTGCGGAATGCAGCAATAATGCCCGGCAGCGCGAACAGACGGCGATTTGCCGCAACCACGCGCAGGAAATTACCGACCAGACCCTTGATGCCAGCTTTGTCAGCAATAGCGCCAATAGCGTTAAGCTGATCTTCGGAAGAGAAAACCGGGCTGGAAATCAGGCGCTTGAGGTCTTCGCTTCCGCTCAAAAGCGCCTCGAAACGGTCAAGATCTTTTTCCACAGCCGCAACGGATTTTACTTCGAGCGCCAGCTCGAAAAGCGATCCGGCGTAACGCTGGGCGACACCTGAAATGAGCGAAGACGTTTCTGCCACGAAAAACCTGCTCTCTGCGTTGTAATCATCTTTTTGGTGGTCCAGAGCCTATTTTGGAACCAAATCGATGATTTTATTGAATGTTTTCGACCAAACCCCTGACGCGCGAGCGCGCCAACATCGAAATGTGAATGCCGTCTAGCATAGACGAAACCGACTCGCAACACGCGAATCCCGGACTTTTGTGCAAGCTTTGCCGCATTTTGCGAACAAAAAAGTCGCACTTGCCACATTAAGGCCGTTCACACGCCTCTTTTACAGCATGCAAGTCTAGCTGACAAAGCCAAAAGCATAGAGCAGAGGTCCTGCCGCAAGCAGGAATTCAACGATGGCGGCCAGCCAGTTCTGCAGGGTCGAGCCCTTGTCCGACAGGATTGAAATCAGTCGGCCGAACAGGGTGAAACCCCAGGCCACGCCAAGCACGAGCCACAGGAATGGCTGTGCGAAAATCAGACAGCCCAGCCCCAGCCCCAGATGGAAACCGGCAAGATTGGCGCGCACTGCGGCAATCGCCTCCGGCCGTTCATTGACCGGCTGCAGGCGCAGCACCTTCAGCATGAGGCCTGGCGCAAAAAGCAGCAGAAGGCCAAACACGGCCGTCACCACAGCAACACTCCATGCCAGCCATTCACCGGTTGTTGTCGGAAGGTAGAACTCCATTTTGATCCCTATTTCTGGCAGATCCATTGCTACAGGAAGCTTTGCGGATCGATATCGACCTGCACGCGGATTGAGCCTCGCTCTTTTGGCCCGGCGGTCAGCATGGCACGGATAAATGCCTGAATATCCGCGCGTTTTGTGCCATGCACAAGGATGCGGAAACGATATCGTCCCCGCACCAGCGCAAGCGGCGCCTCGGCCGGTCCCAGCACGGAAATTTCCGGCGACATTGGCGCAACCCGGCGCAATGCCCGCGCATGGTTTTCCGCATCCGGCCGGTTGTCGGCCGAAATGATCAGCGCGGCCAATCGTCCGAATGGTGGCAGCGCATTGCGCTCTCGTTCCTCAATCTCGCGGGCATAAAAGGCATCGGCATCACCGCTGACAATCGCACGCATCACCGGATGATCCGGCTGATAGGTCTGGATCAGGCCGAGCGATTTTCGTCCAGTTCGGCCGGCGCGCCCCGTCACCTGATTGAGCAGCTGAAATGTGCGTTCCGCCGCGCGCGGATCGCCATTGGCAAGGCCAAGATCGGCATCGACAACGCCCACCAGCGTCATGTTCGGGAAATTGTGCCCCTTGGCAACAAGCTGCGTGCCGATGACAATATCGACCTCGCCCCTGGCAATCGCCTCAAGTTCCATCCGTAGACGTTTGACACCGCCCGCCATATCCGACGAAAGCACAATGATTCGCGCCTCATCAAACAGGGCTGCGACTTCTTCGGCAATGCGCTCGACACCCGGACCGCAGGCCACCAGATGGTCAAGCGTGCCACATTCCGGACAGGCTTCCGGCACCGGTTGATGATAGCCGCATTGATGGCACATCAGCTGGCCACGAAAGCGGTGTTCGACCAGCCAGCTTGAACAGTTCGGACACTGGAAACGATGGCCGCAGACCCGGCAAAGCGTCAAGGGTGCATAACCGCGCCGGTTGAGGAACAGAAGTACCTGTTCGCCCCGCTCCAGTGTCCTGCCCATTTCCTCCGTCAGGGCAGGCGACAGAAAGCGTCCCGGCGGCGGCGGTGAACGGCGCATGTCGATGGTCTTCAGGTCAGGCAGGGCTGCCTCGGCATAACGGCCATGGAGCTTGATTCGCCTGTAGCGCCCCTGATCGGCATTGACCTGGCTTTCGATCGAAGGCGTTGCCGAGGCCAGCACGACCGGAAAATCGCCAATATGCCCGCGCACCACCGCCATATCCCGCGCATTGTAGAAGACCCGGTCCTCCTGCTTGTAGGCCGGATCATGTTCCTCATCGACCACGATCAGGCCGAGATCCTGAAACGGCAGAAACAGCGCCGAGCGCGCCCCCGCCACAACCCTGACCGTTCCTTCCGCCACCTGCCGCCAGACGCGCTCACGCGTGCGTGGAGCAAGATCGGAATGCCATTCGGCTGGCCTTGCCCCAAATCGGTCATGGAAACGGTCAAGAAACTGCTGCGTCAGGGCAATTTCCGGCAGAAGAATCAGAACCTGCCTACCCTGCTTAATCGCTTGTGCCACAGCCTCAAAATAGACTTCCGTCTTGCCCGAACCGGTCACCCCATCAAGCAATGACACGGAAAAGCGTTTTGCGGCCACTGATTCTGCCAGAATGTCGGCTGCTGCCTGCTGATCTTCCGACAGTTCCGCCCGGCCATGGGTAATGTCCGGCATGGCCACCACGGCCGGCGGTGGGAGCATGATTTCCTCAAACACGCCCTGATTTTTCAGCCCGTCAACCACCGTCTGCGAGACACCGGCAGCATGGGCAAGGCCGGAGCGCGTCCATGCCATGCCATCCCTGGCAAGCTCGATCACGCGCGCCCGCGTTTCCGTCATGCGTTCCGGCGCCTGGCCGGTATAGCGCAGCCCCGGCACTGGCGGCTCCGGATCAAAGGCTGCCGGCACACGCAACACCATGCGCGCCACCATGCCCACCGGTGACAGCGTATAATCGGCCGCCCAGCGGATGAAACGCAGCATGTCCGCATGCAATGGCGGGCAATCAAAAACCGCAGATATTGCCCGCAACTTCCTGCCATCTACCTTGTCAGTCTCACCATCACAGACAATGCCAGCCACCTCACGGGGGCCAAGCGGCACACGCACGATCGATCCGGGCTGGACCTGCATCCCTTCCGGCACCATATAGGAATATGGACGCTCGGCCGGCATGGGAACGAGCACCGGCACGACTCGCGGCGCGGGGTCTTCGAACAGTCCTGAAATAAGGTGCGAATCTTGTGACATGATCGCGTGACCTTGACGCGGCTTTGCGCTAAAGAAAAGCCACCTTATGGGACTTAAATGGATTTAACTCCTGAAATTGCCCCGCGATCACACCACTCTACGCAAGAGGAACGCTGCTATGAAGTTTTTCGTCGACACTGCGGATGTAAATGAAATCCGCGAATTGAACAACCTTGGCCTGGTCGATGGCGTAACCACCAACCCGTCCCTGATCGCGAAATCCGGCCGAAACATCCTGGAAGTGACCAAGGAAATCTGCGGCATCGTCAAGGGCCCGGTTTCGGCTGAAGTCACGGCAACCGATTTTGACGGCATGATCAAGGAAGCTGCCGTGCTTGCCAAGATTGCCGACAATATCTGCATCAAGCTGCCATTAACCCTTGATGGCCTGAAGGCCTGCAAGAAGCTGACCTCGGAAGGTCTGAAGACCAATGTGACGCTGTGCTTCTCGGCCAATCAGGCGCTTCTGGCCGCCAAGGCTGGCGCAACCTATATCTCGCCCTTCATTGGACGCCTCGATGATACCGGCATCAATGGCATGGAACTGATCGCGGAAATCCGTTCGATCTACGACAATTATGATTTCCGTACCGAAATCCTGGCGGCGTCGATCCGTACCGTCAACCATGTCAAGGAAGCCGCCCTGATTGGCGCTGACGTTGCCACGATCCCGCCTGCAACGCTGAAGGCGCTCGTCAAGCATCCGCTGACCGACAAGGGCCTTGAAGCCTTCCTCGCTGACTGGGCGAAGACCGGCCAGAAGATCGCCTGAACGGCCGGATTGGCTGAACCAGAAACAATGACGGCGGCTCGATGAGCCGCCGTTTGTTTATCCGAATGCTTTTGATGCGCCCTGAGCAGTTCCAGGAAAATCGGAAACCGGCTTTCGTCTGGAACTTTGAAAAAACAATATGTTAGAGCTGCGACATCTTGAGCGCCAGGGCAAGATAGACCTGCTCGGCCAGCTCATGTGCAGCACGCTTGAGCGCATCGCGTTCAGCCCGCAGATTGGCAAATTCCTGCCGCGGACGGTCAAAGGAGGCAATCGCCGTGCGGGTTCCCCTGGCAACCGGCTTGCCATTCATGTCACGCAGAACGAAGCGTGATGTCGCCTTGGCCATACCCGCCGATGGACGGCCCGTACGATCCGTACGGTCGCCAATATCGACGCTGACAGCAGACGAAACCGAATAGTTCAGGCCAAGATCAAGCTTGTAGACCGGATTGGCCGGCTCGCCCGCGCCGCCGCCAAGCAGGAAGATCAGGCGGTTGCGCACTTCCTGCCCAACAATGCTGTTTGCTGGCGCAATCGAGATGGAGGCAAGCTTGCTGCGCATATCCGGCGCCACGCTGGCGCCAATCGTTGTGCCCGCATTGGATGAATAAAGCGGCTGAACCGTGCAGCCTGCCACCAGCAATGTGCTGATGGCAACGACTGCTGCACCAAGCGATTTGAACGCTGCAGAAAAACGATCAGACAACGACATTGACGATCCTTTGCGGCACCACGATAACCTTTTTCGGCGAAGCTCCACCCAAGGCTGCCTTGACAAAATCAAGGTTGAGCACCGCCGCCTGGATTGTAGCTTGATCAGCGTCGCGTGCGATTGTCAAATCACCGCGCTTCTTGCCGTTGATCTGAACCGGCAGAACGACCTCGTTTTCCACCACGAGTGCGGGGTCAAAGGTCGGCCATGGCGCACGCGCAACCAGCGTCTTCACGCCATTGACCGTGCCCCCCAGTTCCGCAAGGCACTGTTCTGCCAGATGTGGCATCATCGGCCCGATCATGATGATGAGCTTTTCTGCCGCATCGCGCAGCGCTGCCTTCATGGTGTCATCCACATTGCCGCCTGCTGCCCGCTGCAGCGGTGTGGCAAGCGTGTTGACCAGTTCATAGAGGCGGGCAACCGCACGGTTGAAGGCAAGCTTTTCAATATCATCGCCGACCGCCTTGACCGCCTTGTGCGCAGCCTTCGACACAGCCAGGGCCTCCCCTTCGCCTGCAGGCTTTGGCGCCACATCCTTCAGGACGCAAGCAGCCTCGGCGATCAGGCGCCAGACGCGCTGCACGAAACGGTGCGCACCTTCTGCGCCGGCCTCCGTCCAGATCACATCGCGTTCCGGCGGCGAATCGGACAGCACGAACCAGCGTGCCGTATCCGCGCCATAGGAGGCGATGATGTCATCCGGATCGACGACATTCTTCTTCGACTTCGACATTTTCTCAATCGAGCCGATTTCGACCGGCGCGCCATTGGAAATCAGGCTTGCCACGCGCTTGCCGTCAACTTCCTCAATGCGCACCTCGGCCGGTGAAACCCACTGACCATCGGCCTTGTAGGTCTCATGCACCACCATGCCCTGGGTGAACAGGCCCTTGAACGGTTCATCGAAACCGACATGCCCCGTTGCCTTCATCGCACGGGTGAAGAAGCGCGAATAAAGCAGGTGCAGGATCGCGTGTTCAATGCCGCCAATATACTGGTCAACCGGCAGCCAGCGATCTGCCACGGCACGGTCGGTCGGCTCATTTTCCCAAGGTGCGGTAAAGCGCGCATAGTACCACGACGAATCAACGAATGTGTCCATCGTGTCGGTTTCACGGCGCGCATCGCCACCGCATTTCGGGCATTTGACATGCCGCCAGGTCGGATGGCGATCAAGCGGATTGCCCGGACGGTCGAATTCGACATCATCCGGCAGCTTGACCGGCAGGTCGGCGCGCGGCACCGGAACAACACCGCAAGCATCGCAATGGATCATCGGGATCGGGCAGCCCCAATAGCGCTGGCGCGAAATGCCCCAGTCACGCAGACGATACTGCACCTTGCGCATGGCCTGCGGACGACCGTTGAAATCGGTGTTTTCCAGACGGTTCGCAACTTCATTGAAGGCGTCTTGCGGCGTCATGCCATCGAGGAAGCGCGAATTGATCATCACGCCATCATCGGTATAGGCGGTCGTGTCGATGCTGAAGCTTGCCGCATCCTCGCCCTTCGGCAGAACCACCGGCGTGACTTTCAGCCCGTATTTGTTGGCGAAATCCAGGTCGCGCTGGTCATGGGCTGGGCAGCCGAAGATTGCGCCCGTGCCATATTCCATCAGCACGAAATTGGCGACATAAAGCGGCAGATCCCAGTTGTCGTCAAACGGATGCTTGACCTTGACGCCGGTATCAAACCCCTTCTTTTCTGTGGTTTCGAGCACGGCGACCGAAGTTCCGGCCTTGCGGCACTCGTCAATGAAGGTAGACAGGGCGGCATTTTCCGTCGCAAGCTTCTTGGCCAACGGATGATCGGCCGCGATTGCCACGAAGGCCGCACCAAACAGCGTGTCCGGACGCGTCGTATAGACTTCGACTTCCGAAAAACCCTCTGGAGCAGTCTTGCTGTCCAGCGCGAAGCGAACCTGCAGGCCTTCCGACTTGCCGATCCAGTTCTTCTGCATGACGCGGACCTTTTCCGGCCACTGATCAAGCGTCTCAAGACCGGCCAGCAGTTCCTCGCTGAAATCGGTGATCTTGAAGAACCACTGCGTCAGCTCACGCTGTTCGACCAGCGCGCCCGAACGCCAGCCACGGCCATCCACCACCTGCTCATTGGCCAGAACGGTGTTGTCGACCGGGTCCCAGTTGACCTTGGACGTCTTGCGCGTCACCAGCCCCTTTTCATACAGGTCGAGGAACAGCATCTGCTGGCGATGGTAATAATCGACATCGCAGGTGGCAAATTCACGCGACCAGTCGAGCGACAACCCCATCGACTTCAGCTGGCGCTTCATCGTGGCGATGTTCTGATAGGTCCATTCCTTCGGATGAACCTTGTTCTGCATGGCCGCGTTTTCCGCAGGCATGCCAAAGGCATCCCATCCCATCGGATGCAGGACATTATAGCCCTTGGCACGGCGATAGCGGGCAACAACATCGCCCATCGCATAATTTCGCACATGCCCCATGTGAATGCGCCCCGATGGATAAGGGAACATTTCGAGGACGTAATATTTCTCACGCGGGTCATTGTTGTCTGTCTTGAAGGTCTGGTCGTCTTCCCAGACTTTCTGCCAATGAGCCTCTGCGGTGCGCGGATTGTAACGTTCGGCGGCCATAACCGTATTTACTCTTATCAAGATGATGCAATAAGGAGTTCAATGTTTGATCCGACCTTCATCATGGTTTGGCGGTAGCGTCAACCTTTTGCGGAAAAAAGACCCGAAAGTGAGTGATTCATGTCCGAAATCGTTGCAAATCTGAACACAGTGAAGGCCGCGATTGCCCGCGCCGAGCAGGAAGCGCAGCGCGAAAAAGACTCAGTCACGCTGGTTGCCGTTTCAAAAACCTTCGATGCTGATGCAATTCGCCCCGTACTGGAGGCTGGTCATCGCGTCTTTGGCGAAAACCGCGTCCAGGAAGCGCAGGGCAAGTGGCCGGCGCTGCGTGAAGTCTATCCCGGCATTGAACTGCATCTGATCGGCCCCCTGCAATCCAACAAGACTGCCGATGCCGTTGCCCTGTTCGACGTGATTGAAACGGTTGACCGCGAAAAGATTGCCGCCGCCTTGGCTGCGGAAATCCGCAAGCAGGGCAGAAACCCGCAGCTTTATGTCCAGGTCAATACCGGGCTTGAGCCGCAAAAGGCCGGCATTGCACCGAAGGAAGCCGTAGCCTTTGTTGAACGCTGCCGCACCGAACATGGGCTGAATATCGTTGGCCTGATGTGCATTCCACCGGCAAATGAAAATCCGGGACCGCATTTTGCGCTTCTGGAAAAGCTCGCCCGTGAAGCCGGCGTCGAAAAGCTTTCCATGGGCATGTCAGGCGATTTCGAAACGGCGATCGGCTTTGGCGCAACCTCGGTGCGTGTCGGATCGGCCATTTTCGGTGGACGCGCCTATCCTGCATGAGGCGCGCCGGAACCTGTCACTGCTCCCTCAGGCGGACAGATCAAAAAACCACCGGCATAAGCATTCCTCAATCAGGGCAAAGGCATGGGAAATGATCCAACATGTTGTTTTTCCTTGTGAATGGGAAACCGGCTCCCGCCCTTCCTGAGCCTAGTGGAGCGTGATTTCCATCTCCACATTGCGCCAGTCCGATGGGCCAAGCAGGCGATGATGGGTAAAGATCACCGAATGCAGCGGTCCATCGATTTCCCGTTTCCAGAAGTCGATGAAATTGTTGAGTGCCGGAAATTTCGGCGCCAGATCATATTGCTGCCAGATGAACAGCTGCAACAGATGCGGATGATCCGGCAGATGATAATAGATCTTGGCGGTGGTCAGCCCATAGCCGGCCAGCTGCAGTTCAAATTCCGACTTCGATATGCTTGCAGGCCGCGGTGATATTTTCTCAGCCATGGCAAATTCCCCTTGAAAGCCTGTGTCTGCACAACCCTGACGGTCACACACCGAAACACTCCAGAGCGAATTTGGTCTGTCTGATCTGCGGTCTGGCAACAGCCTGCCCGTACAGCCTGCCGGACAGGATGGATGACCCAGGCCACAGGGCAGATCGGGTCACTCCCCAAATTAAACGGTTACGCAGTTTATTATCTCTTTATATTTTCAATATGATATGAAAAGCTCATCGTTTGTACACCGTTTTTGTTCGCAGTCAGTAAGGTCATGAACGGGAAGCTGTCCCATCGTCTAATTTACCTCCCTATTGCAGGGTTGTAGATAAATTCACAGATAGTCGGGACTGCGGCTATCATTATGGCGGGAGGATGCCGTTCTGTTTGGAGGAAATCATGTCGGAAAAGCTTTACCCCGTTCTGGAGGAAGCGAAAAAAAACACGCTTATCGATAATGCAACCTATAACGCCTGGTATCAGGAGAGCGTGACCGACCCTGAAGGGTTCTGGGCCAAGCATGGTCGCCGCATTGACTGGTTCAAGCCGTTCACAAAAGTCAAGAATGCAAGCTTTGAAGGCGATGTCTCGATCAAGTGGTATGAGGATGGCGTCACCAACGTCTCCTATAATTGCATCGACCGCCATCTGAAGAGCCGCGGCGACAAGACGGCCATCATCTGGGAGGGTGACAACCCCTACATCGACAAGCGAATCACCTATCGCGAGCTGTATGAAAATGTCTGCCGCCTCGCCAATGTGCTGAAGAAGCACGGTGTGAAGAAGGGCGACCGCGTTACCATTTACCTGCCGATGATCCCGGAAGCGGCCTATGCGATGCTGGCCTGCGCACGCATTGGCGCCATTCATTCGGTGGTCTTTGCCGGCTTCTCGCCGGAAGCGCTGGCTGGCCGTATCGTTGACTGCGAATCCACCTTCGTGATCACGGCTGATGAGGGCGTGCGCGGTGGCAAGCCGGTACCGCTGAAGGAAAACACCGATACGGCGATCGACCTTGCGGCAAAACAATATGTCATGGTCAACAAGGTTCTGGTCGTGCGCCGCACTGGTGGCAAGGTCAGCTGGGGCCGCGGCCGCGATCTGTGGTATCACGAAGAGGTCATGAGCGTTGAGCCGACCTGCGAGCCAGAACCGATGAATGCGGAAGATCCGTTGTTCATTCTCTACACCTCCGGTTCAACCGGCAAGCCGAAGGGCGTGCTGCATACCACTGGCGGCTATCTCGTCTATGCCTCGATGACGCATCAATATGTCTTCGACTATCATGACGGCGATATTTACTGGTGCACGGCCGATGTGGGCTGGGTGACGGGGCACTCCTATATCGTCTATGGCCCGCTCGCCAATGGCGCGACGACGCTGATGTTTGAAGGCGTACCCAATTTCCCGAATCAAGCCCGTTTCTGGGAAGTGATCGACAAGCATCACGTCAATATCTTCTACACCGCACCGACGGCAATCCGCTCGCTGATGGGGGCCGGCGATGAATTCGTCAAGCGCTCCTCGCGTTCCTCGCTGCGCCTGCTCGGCTCGGTTGGCGAGCCGATCAATCCGGAAGCATGGGAATGGTATTACCATGTGGTTGGCGAAGGAAAATCGCCAATCGTGGATACGTGGTGGCAGACGGAAACCGGTGGCATCCTGATTACCCCACTGCCCGGCGCAACCGATCTGAAGCCCGGCTCGGCAACCCGGCCGTTCTTTGGCATCAAGCCGCAGATTGTCGACAATGAAGGCAATGTGCTGGAAGGCCCGGCCGACGGCAATCTGTGCATCATCGACAGCTGGCCGGGCCAGATGCGCACCGTCTATGGCGATCACAAACGCTTTGTGGAAACTTATTTCTCCACCTACAAGGGCAAATATTTCACCGGTGACGGCTGCCGCCGCGACGAGGATGGCTATTACTGGATCACCGGCCGCGTCGATGACGTGCTGAACATTTCCGGCCACCGCCTTGGCACGGCCGAAATCGAATCCGCACTGGTCTCACACCATTCGGTCTCGGAAGCCGCCGTGGTCGGCTATCCGCATCCGATCAAGGGACAGGGCATCTATTGCTATGTCACGCTGATGACGGGCGCTGATTCGCAGGATCCGGAAGAATTGCGCAAGGAACTGATCCAGCATGTGCGCACGGAAATCGGGCCGATCGCAACGCCGGACAGGATCCAGTTTGCGCCCGGTCTGCCCAAGACGCGCTCCGGCAAGATCATGCGCCGCATCCTGCGCAAGATTGCCGAAGATGATTTCGGCTCTCTCGGCGATACCTCAACACTGGCCGATCCAAGTGTCGTCGATGACCTGATCGCAAACCGTCAGAACAGGAAATAAAAGCGGCATACCCCGACAGCCGACGGCTGTCGGGGGCATAAAACAGGACAAAGGCCGGGGAAACCCGGCCTTTGTCCTGTTTCAGCTGTTGCTCCGTTTCGCGCAGCACCAGCGGGAAAATGCCAGTGCCTTAAAAATCGATTGCGCGTCCCTTGATTTCCCAATCGCCAAAGCGTGCCGGATCCTTGCCACCACGTCCGCCGATTTCGCGCGGGGCTTCAACAAGCTTTTCCGCAGCGCGGCGCGCTTCTGCTTCCTTCAGCGCACGCTGGGCAGCCGGCGGCAGATCCTCGAAACGCCGTGCCGGGGTTTCGGCTGCTGTTTCATTCGAATTGTCTGTCATCCGTTATAATCCCTTATTGAAGCTTGGGTCTTTCATCACCATCATATAGTTTGCAAACGCAAAGAGGACAAACAGCTCTTTCGATGAAATTGATCCTTCTGGAGACGTCTGATCGATGAATATGATGAAGACTGCCATGCTGCTTGCACTCATGACAGCCTTGTTCATGGGCGTGGGCTATCTACTGGGCGGCGGCAACGGCATGATGATCGCGCTGGTGATTGCGATTGTCACCAATCTGTTCGGCTACTGGAATTCCGACAAGATGGTGCTACGCATGTACAATGCGCAGGAAGTCGATGAGCGCACGGCGCCAGACTATTATCGCATTGTACGCGGACTTGCCGCCAATGCGGGGCTGCCCATGCCGCGGGTCTATATCATTCATGAAGATCAGCCGAATGCCTTTGCCACCGGCCGTAATCCGGAAAATGCCGCCGTTGCCGCAACCACCGGCCTGCTTCAGCGCCTGACGCCGGAAGAAGTGGCGGGCGTCATGGCGCATGAACTGGCGCATGTGCAAAACCGCGACACGCTGATCATGACCATCACCGCAACCCTTGCCGGTGCAATTTCCATGCTGGGCAATTTCGCCTTCTTCCTTGGCGGCAGCCATCGTAATGAAAATGGCAACAGCCATGGCGGGCTGATTGCGACGATCATTGCCATGATCGTTGCGCCCTTTGCCGCCATGATCGTGCAGATGGCGATCAGCCGCACGCGCGAATATTCCGCCGACCGGCGCGGCGCCGAAATCTGCGGCAATCCGCTCTGGCTGGCCTCCGCGCTCAACAAGATCGCTCGCGGTGCAAAGATCACCGTCAATGAGGAAGCCGAACACAATCCGGCCACGGCGCACATGTTCATCATCAATCCGCTGAGCGGCCGCGGCGCAGACAATCTGTTTTCCACCCACCCGGCCACGGAAAACCGGATTGCCGCATTGCAGCAGATGGCGGTCGAAATGGGCATTCGCTCGACCAGCGCGCCGGTCGAGCCGGCAGCCCCTTCCCAATATGACGGTCCATGGGGTAATGCAGGCCGGAACAACAATCGTGGCACCACGCGTCGGGGCCCATGGTCATAAAGTAGAATACAGTGAACGATAAAAAGCCTGCGCCAGGGCGTGGAAACAATAACCGGCCAGCAAATAAGAAAACCTCTTCCAAAGTCGCACAGCCAGCCGCGATGCGACCCGGTCTGGCCGCGCGCTTATGTGCGGCGCGTCTGCTTGGCGCAGTGATTGAAAAGAAGACCTCGCTCGATGGCCTGACCGACAGCAGCCACGGCCATCCGCAATATCTCGCCCTTGAAATGCGCGACCGCGCATTGGTGCGTGCCATTCTGGGGGCTGCCTTGCGTAATCGCGGCACGATTGAGCGCGCCATCAACAAGCGGCTTGAACGCCCATTGCCTGATAATGCAGTGGCGCTGAAACATCTCTTGCATGTCGCCGTGGCGCAGATTTTCTATCTCAATCTGCCCGACCATTCGGCGGTTGATCTTGCGGTGGAAGCAGCCAATGCCGATCCGCGCAATCGCAAGTTCGCCGGTCTTACCAATGCGCTGCTGCGCCGCCTGTCACGCAACAAGGAACGCGCGCTGGCACATACATTGCAGCCGGAAACCAATGTGCCGGAATGGTTCGCCAAAAGCATCGAACAGGCCTATGGCGCAGAAAAAGCCCGCCAGATCCTCACCATGCACGGTTTTGAACCGCCGATCGACTTCACCGTCAAAGGCAATCCGCAGGAATGGGCCGAAAGGCTTGGCGGCATGGCGCTGCCCAATGGCTCCGTGCGAGTCAAGACGATTGAGGGTTCGCTCACAGACCTGCCGGGCTTTGCCGAAGGCGAATGGTGGGTACAGGATGTGGCGGCAAGCCTGCCTGCGCGCCTGATGGGCAATATAAAAGGAAAGCGCGTTGCCGATCTATGTGCAGCCCCCGGCGGCAAGACAGCGCAGCTAGCACTTCAGGGTGCTGATGTTACGGCGCTTGACCTGTCGGAAAACCGCCTGAAGCGCCTCAACGCCAATCTCGAACGGCTGGGCTTCAACGTCAAAACCGTTGCCACCAATCTTCTCGATTTCAGGCCGGATGAACTGTTCGACGCTGTTCTGCTCGATGCGCCCTGCTCGTCCACCGGCACGGTGCGTCGTCATCCGGATGTGCCCTGGACGAAATCGCCGCAGGACATCGAGAAGCTCGCCGCGCTTCAGGCAAAGCTGCTCGATCATGCAGCAACACTGGTGAAGCCGGGCGGCATCATCGTGTTCTCGAACTGCTCGCTGCATCCGGCCGAAGGCGAAGAAGTTGCGCGCAAGGCATTGCAGAACCCGCTTCTGGAAGCCTGTCCGATCACGCAAGCAGATTGCCCCGGTCTGGACGACCTCATTACCGAAGAAGGTTTCCTGCGCTCAACCCCTGCCGATTATCCGGCAGAAAAATTCGGGCACGACCCGGAACTTGCAGGCATGGACGGCTTTTTTGCCGCCCGTTTCAAGCGTAAAGCCTGAACAGCACAACCAGCACAATCTTCATCCAATTATGGTTAACGCAGAATTCACCATTTTGTGGAACTGTCGGTCCGATTGGCTGAAGCATGGCCGCTAGAGCCGTTTCAGGGCAAGCGGAAACCTGTTTTCTGCCCGGAAACGCGAAACAATACGTTAGAGCAATTCAGAGTTTCCGTAAAAATCTGGATTGTTCTAGAATATGAGCATGGGGAGAAGGAAGGCGTGGCAATCGCATTGAGCGAAACACCACAACTCTGGGGACTGGCCGTTGCACAGGCATGGCGCAAATTGAGCCGCCGCCTGCGCATGGGCCCGCTTGTGCGCTGGCGTTTCACGGGCTTTACCCCTGACCGTATCCTGATTTCCCCGCCCGATCTGCGCGTTGCCGATCCGCAATTGGCGCAGGAATTCTATCACGGCCGTTTCGCACTGGCCGGACGTCTGGTGGAAACGAGCGGCCTGTCGCCCTTTGCCGTTGAACCGCCAACGCGCGAATGGGAAGCTGCATTGCAAGGTTTTGGCTGGCTGCGCCATGTGAAGGCCGCCAACAGCGATCTTGCCACCGCCAATGCCCGCGCCCTGCTCGATGACTGGCTGCGCAGCTTTGGCAGGCGCATTGGCGGGGTTGCCTGGGCGCCTGAGGTCACGGCACAACGCATCATTGCCTGGCTGCAATATTCCAGCCTGTTTCTGACGGGTGCGGACGCCACCCTGCATCGTCGTTTCATGCGCTCACTTGCCATGCAGGTGCGCTATCTGCGCGCGGTTGCCGGTGCGATGGATGATTGTGAGGAACGCCTGCGCGCGCGCATTGCGCTTGCCTATGCTGCGCTGGCCTTGCCGGTCTCACCGCCGACCGCGCGCGCTGCCCGGCGTCATCTGGAAACTGAACTGAAGCGGCAGATCCTGCCGGATGGCGGACATATTTCGCGCAATCCGGTGGCAATTCTGGAATTGCTGGCTGATCTTCTGCCCTTGCGCCAGACCTATGCCGCCTGCACGGAAACCCCGCCCAAGGCGCTGATTGAAGCGGTTGAGCGCATGCTGCCTGCCCTTCGCTTCTTCCGCCATCAGGATGGCAATCTTGCCCTGTTCAATGGTGTCGGCCCGACCAAGCCGGAACGCCTGATTTCCGTTCTGCGTCATGATGAAACGGCTGGTGCGCCGCTGCCCCACGCACCCTATTCGGGCTATGAACGCCTTTCCATGGGTGGCACGACCATCATTGCCGATACCGGCCTGCCGCCGCCTGCCACCGCCTCGCGCGATGCCCATGCCGGCTGCCTGTCATTTGAAATGTCATCCGGGCGGCAGCGTTATATTGTCAATTCCGGTGTCGACCGCTTTGGCCCGCCGGAATTTCGCACGCTTGCCCGCTCGACTGCGGCCCATTCAACCGCCACGATCAACGACACCTCGTCCTGCCGCTTCAGCCTGGCTTCTGGCCTGTCGAGCATGATCGGTACACCAATCATCACCGGCCCGACCGCCGTGCAGCGCGACCGCATTTCCGACAATGGCCGGCAGGGCTTTGTCGCCAGCCATGATGGCTATGTCCGGCCCTTTGGCATTTTCCATGAACGCCGGGTCGTGCTGTCTCACAATGGCAGCGTCATTCAGGGTTTTGACCGTTTCTACCGTGGCGATGCCAAGCCGCTGAAGGCCAATGGGCGTGACAATATCGTTGTGCGCTTCCATATCCATCCGAATGTCACTGTCGGCTATGATGAAAACGGCCTGATCGTGCTTTCTGCCGAGTATGACGACACATGGGCCTTTTCCTGTTTTGAGGTCGCCCCCCAGCTCGAAGACTCAATTTTCTTCGCCGGTTTCCGCGGGCCGGTAGCCTCCAAACAGATTGTGCTGTCGTTCCAGGCCTCTGAACTGCCGGAGGTCAACTGGCAATTCAGCCGTATCGCCATCGGCAATTACGTATAAAGGTTTATTTTCGGTCTTTTGGGTAGGATTCGTTGCGCGTTTGTGATAGGGCGACCGCGTCCACTTTCCTGCGCGCCACGCGCGTCAGCAACGAAGAGACCGTTTCATGGCAGTCAGCTCCAAGCATATCCCCGCTCCCGATCTTTATCGGGTGCGCCGCGCCCTCCTTTCCGTTTCCGACAAGACCGGACTGATCGAATTTGCGCGCTTCCTCCACGCGCAAGGCATCGAACTCCTTTCCACCGGCGGCACCGCCAAGGCCATTGCCGCCGAAGGCATTCCGGTTCGCGATGTTTCCGACATAACCGGCTTTCCGGAAATCATGGATGGCCGCGTCAAGACCCTGCATCCAACCGTCCATGGTGGCCTGCTTGCCGTGCGCAACGACCCTGAACATGTCGCCGCCATGGAAGAGCACAAGATCGGCGGCATCGACCTTGCCGTCATCAATCTCTATCCGTTTGAGGAAGTCCGCTTCCAGGGTGCCGATTACGACACCACCGTTGAAAATATCGATATTGGCGGCCCGGCCATGATCCGCGCATCGGCCAAGAACCATGCCTATGTGGCAACGGTTGTTGACCCGACCGACTATGCGGACGTCATGGCAGAGCTGGAAAAGAATGCAGGCTCCCTGCCGCTTGCCTTCCGCAAGAAGCTTGCCGCCAAGGCCTTTGCCCGCACTGCAGCCTATGATGCCGCCATCTCCAACTGGTTTGCCGAAGCCATTGGCGAGGAAACCCCTGTCTGGCGTTCGCTTGCCGGCAAGCTGCATTCGGTCATGCGCTATGGCGAAAACCCGCACCAAACGGCCGGCTTCTATCTCACCGGCGAAAAGCGTCCGGGCGTTGCCACCGCAATCCAGCTTCAGGGCAAGCAGCTTTCCTACAACAATATCAACGACACCGACGCGGCCTTCGAACTCGTTGCCGAATTTGATCCCGCCCGCACGGCGGCCGTTGCCATCATCAAGCACGCCAATCCTTGCGGCGTTGCTGAAGGCGCAAGCCTGAAGGAAGCCTATCTGAAGGCGCTCGCCTGCGATCCGGTTTCGGCCTTTGGCGGCATTGTCGCGCTCAACAGGACGCTCGATGAGGAAGCTGCGGAAGAAATCGTCAAGATCTTCACCGAAGTCATCATCGCGCCGGATGCAACCGAAGGCGCCAGAGCCATTGTTGCCGCCAAGAAGAACCTGCGCCTGCTGATCACCGGCGGCCTGCCGGATCCGCGTGCCAGAGGCATTGCCGCCAAGACGGTTGCCGGCGGTCTGCTGGTTCAGTCGCGCGACAATGGCTCGGTTGATGATCTCGACCTGAAGGTCGTCACCAAGCGCGCCCCGACCGAAGCCGAACTCAACGACATGAAATTTGCCTTCCGCGTTGCCAAGCACGTGAAGTCGAACGCCATCGTCTATGTCAAGAATGGGGCTACGGTTGGCATCGGTGCCGGCCAGATGAGCCGCGTTGATTCGGCCCGCATTGCCGCCCGCAAGGCGGAAGATGCGGCCGCCACTGCCGGTCTTGCAGAACCGCTGACCAAGGGCTGCGTGGTTGCATCCGATGCCTTCTTCCCCTTTGCCGATGGCCTGCTTTCGGCTGTTGAAGCGGGGGCTACGGCTGTCATCCAGCCGGGTGGCTCGATGCGCGATGATGAGGTGATTGCCGCAGCCGATGAACATGGCATTGCCATGGTCATGACCGGCATGCGCCACTTCCGCCACTGATCAGCATTCTTGCGCATGCAACAAACTCCGGGTGAATTCGCCCGGAGTTTTTATTGTCTCGACAATGTCTTGCGAAATTGAAACATATACCCCCGATAGTGCAGCAATGGATGTTGTAGACCACGGCTTTGGGGAGAAAAGATTATGACGAGGTTCATTGGCGCCATTGATCAGGGAACCACGAGCTCACGTTTCATCATCTTCAACCCGCAAGGCGAGATCGTCGCATCAGGCCAGCGCGAACATGAGCAGATCTATCCAAAACCCGGATGGGTTGAGCATGACCCGCTGGAAATCTGGCGCAACACGAAACATGTCATCAGGCTGGCGCTGAAAAAGGCCAATCTTGAAGCCAGCGATCTTGCCGCCATCGGTATTACCAACCAGCGTGAAACCACCATCCTTTGGGACAAAAAGACCGGCAAGCCTCTCCATAATGCGATCGTGTGGATGGACACGCGCACGGATGAGCTGGTGGCAGAATTTTCAGGAAACGGCGGCGCCGATCGCCTGCGAGCCCAAACCGGTCTGCCGCTTTCAACCTATTTTTCCGCTCTGAAGCTGAGATGGCTCTTTGATCATGTTCCGGGCGCACGGGAAAAGGCCGAGGCGGGCGAAGCCCTGTTCGGCACGATCGACAGCTGGCTTGCCTGGAACCTGACCGGAGGGCCGAAAGGTGGCCTGCACATCACCGATGTGACGAATGCTTCGCGCACACAATTGATGAATCTGGCAACGCTTGCATGGGATGAGGAAATCCTCACCCTCTTCGACATTCCGCGCGCCTGCCTGCCCGAAATCCGCTCGTCCAGCGAACCATATGGCGACATTACTTTCTCAAGCCTGCGCTCTGTCAAGCTTGCCGGCATTCTGGGCGATCAGCAGGCAGCCCTCTTCGGACAGGCCTGTTTCAATCCGGGTGAGGCCAAGAACACCTATGGCACGGGCTGTTTTCTGCTGATGAATACGGGGGAAAAGATCGTTCCCTCGACCTGCGGCCTGTTGACCACGCTTGCCTACAGAATCGGCAAGGAAAAACCCGTCTATGCGCTGGAAGGCTCGATTGCGATCACCGGCGCACTGGTGCAATGGCTGCGCGACAATCTCGGCATCATCAAGAAAAGCAGCGATATTGAACAGCTTGCCCGCAGCGTCCCGGATAATGGCGACGTCTATTTCGTGCCGGCTTTTTCCGGCCTCTATGCACCGCACTGGAATGACACCGCACGCGGCGTGATTGCTGGCCTGACGCGCTATGCCAACAAGGGCCACATCGCCCGCGCTGCCCTTGAAGCCTGCTGCTATCAGGTGCGTGAAGTGCTGGACGCAATGATCAAGGATTCCGGTGTCGAGATCACCGAGCTGCGGGCCGATGGCGGCATGAGCGTCAATGAATTCGTCATGCAGTTTCAGTCGGACATTCTGAACGTTCCGGTCGTGCGCCCGCAGGTCATCGAGACGACGGCTCTGGGGGCTGCCTATGTGGCAGGGCTTGCCGTGGGCTATTGGAAATCCACGGATGACGTCATCCGCAACTGGAAGGCCGGCCACCGCTGGCAGCCGAAAATGGAGGCGGGCGAACGCGAAAAACTGTTCCGCTCATGGAACAAGGCGGTGCAGCATTCGCTCGACTGGGTCGAATGATCTTGCCCAATTGCTTAACCGGCAAAACTTTCACGCCTTGTTGGCCGGATAAGGCGTGATCGCAGCACAGATGAGTCCGACGGCAAAAAACAGCACCAGCACCGACATACCAATGGCGGCTGACCCCGTCATCGCGGTGATTGTTGCTACCAGAAACGGGGCGGCAAAGCTGGTGACCCGGCCCGCCAGCGCATAAATGCCGAAATAACGCCCGGCTTCCTTTGCCGTTATGCTGCGCGCAAACCATGAGCGGGATGAGGCCTGCACCGGCCCGAAGGCAGCACCAATCATCAGGCCATAGAACAGAAAAGTGTGTTCTGCCGGTGTTGCAAACAGGCCCGTTCCATCCGAAGCCACAAAATGGATGAGGCCGAACAGGGTGGAATCCTTAGTCGTCGAAATAATTCCGACCGTTGCGAGGAAAAGCAGAAACAGGGCCATAAGGACAATGGCTTTCGAGCCATGGCGGCTATCCAGTCGGCTTGCCGCCAGACAGCTGAAAATCGCAATCACATTGAGGATCATGCCATAGATGCCGACCTCGGTGATCGACCAGCCAAAGAGCGAGGCGGCATAGCCAGCCCCCAGCGCAAGGACGGCGTTCACTCCATCCTGATAGATCAGCCGCGCAATCAGAAAGCGCATGATGCCGGAACGTCCGGCTATTTCCCTGAGTACCGAACAAAGCTCGGCAATGCCTGATCTGAGCGCCTGTTTGAGCGGTTCGCCCTTTTCCGCATCCGGCGTGAAAAGGAACATCGGCATGATAAAAATGAAATACCACAGTGCGCTCAGAGGCCCGGTGATACGCGCATCCGCGCCATCGGCCGGATCAAGGCCGAAGAGCGGCTTGATGCCGATGATCGTCAGCCCCGTTTCCGGCGATGCGGCAAGGCAGGTTACAACAAAGATCAGCGCGATCATGCCGCCCAGATAGCCAAGCCCCCAGGCAATGTTGGAGACCTTACCAATGTCTTGCGCCGGCACCAGACGCGGCATCATCGCGTCGTTGAACACCACGGAAAATTCGGCCGAAATCATTGCAATGGCGAATGCGACCAGCACCCAGAACAGGCTTGCCCCCGGTACCGCAAACCACAACAGCGACAGGCTGATGATCTTCAGCACGGCAAAACTTGCGATCCACGGTTTGCGTGCGCCTGTCTTGTCGGAAACAATGCCGAGGATTGGTGACAGAATGGCGATCATAAAGCCGGCAGCCGCGATGCCATAGGCCCATGCCGCCTGCCCTTCGGCAGGGTTTTCTGCCATGCGCGAGACGAAATAGGGCCCGAAAATGAAGGTGGTGACGACCGTAAAGAACGGCTGCGCCGCCCAATCGAAAAAGATCCAGCCCCAAATGCCGCGCTTTTCCGCATTCGCCTGGTATAAAACTGCCTGATTTTGCAACTGGGCATTCCCCACAGTCGTGTTCGCCAATGCGAACGTCCCTCTTTGGGCTCGGATGTTTCAGCATTCCGGCTGCGTGTCAATAGAACATGTCCGAAGAGCCTGGGCGACAAAGGCATAAGCCGCCCACAGGTAACAACCATGTCCGGAATATTTGTGGCTTCCGCCTCCCCGTTTCCGGCCAGGTTTCGACAGGAAACAGCACACTGGAAATGATGGAGACAGGCAAGTGAAACAATTACGGGCACGATCCGCCCAGATGAACAGGGCGGCTTGCGCCGCCCTGTTCAGATTTGGATTTATCGGCTTTACCTGGCCAGATCAGACATGAGACCGGCCGCAACGGCAAGGCGCGATACCGTCAGATCGCCCCCTTCGGTCAGGGCAACCATACGGCTCTTGACCTGCTCAAGACGCTCCCCTTCCGCCGCCAGCCATGCGGCAACCGGATCCTTCTCCTTGCCGAAACGCTTCACCGCCGCAATGGTGATGGCACGTGCAGCCTGCGTGATCGTTTCATTGGCGCGCGACAGCGCCAGCCCGTCATAATAATCCGTCACCGGAATGGACTGGGCAGCCTCCTCGATACGGCCAATGCGGAAGACTTCCGATACGCCGAAATAGACCTTTGCGGCCGTCAACAGATCAGCACCGGCACGGTTTGCCACCAGCGCAATATCCGGCATGACGCTTGCAAGCTGAAGCTTGGCCAGATTCTGCGCCAGCTTTTCTGGCACACCCCTTTCAACAAGGGTCGCCTTGTTGCCAGCAATGGCCGAGATCAGGAACTCCGGCAGGAGCTCATCAAGATGCGGCTCAAGTGCGGCGCGTGCCTTGTGAATGATCCTGACCAGCTCATCAAGAGACGTATCGCCCGTATCATTGCGCAGCACCCAGCCTGTCGTCGTCAGCAGCATGTCGCCCACGAGCTGATAAAGCTCGTTCTGCGTCGTACCGGCGATCTTGTTATCGAGTGCATCTATGTCGTTATAGATTTTATCAATTTCAAAACCATCGCGCACGGCCACATAGGCGCGTACAATGCTGTCCGGCGCCGCACCTGTCGTATCGACCAGACGGCTGATGAAGGTGATGCCGCCACGATTGACCACATCATTGGCAAGCTGGGTCGCAATGATGTCACGCTTCAGACGGTGACTGGAAATTTCCTCCGCATAAGTCTTTGCCATGCGTTTCGGGAAATAGCCAAACAGCAGCGACCGGAAATAGGGCTCGTCCGGCAGTCTTGATGCCACCAGATCAGCCGACAGCGACAGCTTGGCATAGGCAAGCAGAACCGCCAGTTCCGGCCGGGTGAGCGGCTGGCCCGACTTCATGCGTTCCGCCAGAACGACATCGTTTGGCAGATTTTCCACCTTGCGGTCGAGCAGCTTGCGCGCTTCCAGCTCTGCCATGAGACGCGCCTGATAAGGCAGTTCCGCCAATCCCTGGCGTTCTGCAAGCGACAATGCCAGCGGCTGGAGATAATTGTTGCGCAGAACAAGCCCGGCCACCTCATCTGTCATGCTCATCAACAACCTGTCACGCGCCGGGCGCTTCAGCTTGCCAGCGCGCATGGCGGCAGCCAGCGCGATCTTGATATTGACCTCAACGTCCGAGCAGTTGACACCGGCCGAGTTGTCGATCGCATCGGTATTGCTGCGGCCGCCGGCCAGCGCATATTCGATGCGGCCACGCTGGGTCATGCCCAGATTGGCACCTTCGCCGATGACCCGCGCGCCAACCTCCGCCCCCGTGACACGGATGGCGTCATTGGCACGATCGCCAACCTGCGCATCCGTTTCGCTTGAGGCACGGATATAGGTGCCGATGCCGCCAAACCACAGAAGGTCAACCTTGGCCTTCAGAATGGCCACCATGACTTCCTGCGGTGTTGCCGTGGTCTTGCCAAGGCCAATGGCAGCGGCTGCCTCTGCCGATAATGTAATCGTCTTCTGGCTGCGGCTATAGACCCCGCCACCCGTTGAAAGCTTGGCGCGGTCATAATCCTGCCAGCTCGAACGTGGCGTCTCGAACAGGCGCTTGCGTTCGGCGAAGGCAATGGCCGGATCCGGATCGGGATCAATGAAAATGTCGCGATGGTCGAAAGCGGCGATCAGCTTGGTCTGCTCTGACAACAGCATGCCATTGCCGAACACATCGCCCGACATGTCGCCGACACCAACCACGGTAAAAGGCTCGGTCTGGATATCCTTGCCCAGCTCACGGAAATGGCGCTTGACCGCTTCCCATGCACCGCGTGCGGTAATGCCCATGCCCTTATGGTCATAACCGGCTGAACCACCGGATGCGAAAGCATCATCCAGCCAGAAATCATGCGCCTGACTGATGGCATTGGCCGTATCAGAGAAGGTGGCCGTACCCTTGTCGGCCGCAACCACGAAATATGGATCGTCATTGTCATGGCGCACGACACCGGCAGGTGGCACGACATGGCCATCGACAATATTGTCGGTGACAGAAAGCAGGGTCGAGATGAAGACCTTGTAGGCTTCCCGGCCAGCCTCAAACACCGCATTGCGATCGCCGCCAACCGGCAGACGCTTCGGATAGAAGCCGCCCTTGGCACCAACCGGTACGATCACCGCATTCTTTACCTGCTGCGCCTTCACCAGACCCAGCACTTCAGTGCGGTAATCCTGCGCACGGTCGGACCAGCGCAAGCCACCACGCGCGACCGGGCCAAAGCGCAAATGCACACCCTCGACTTCCGGGCCATAAACGAAGATTTCGCGATAGGGCCGCGGATTCGGCAGACCATCGACCAGACGCGGATTGAGCTTGAAGGCAAAGGTGACACGCGGTTTTCCGTCGCTGTCCGGCTGCCAGACATTGGTGCGCAAGGTTGCCTCGATCAGATTGCGGAACCGGCGCAGGATCTGATCGTCATCAATGCTCGGCACATTGAGAAGTGCTGACTCAATGGCATCGACAAGCTTCTTTTCCGCAGATTCGCGCCGCTTGGCCGACGGATTGAAGCGCAGGTCAAACAGGGAATAAAGATCGCTGGCAATTTCCGGATAGCGGTTGAGGGCTGCCGCGATGAAACCTTGCGAATAGGCGATGCCTGCCTGCTGCAGATAGCGGCCATAGGCGCGCAGCACCATGATCTGACGTGCCGAAAGACGCGCTGTCTGGACAAGGGCATTATAGCCATCATTATCAGCAAGGCCGTCCCAGACGGTGCGGAACACCTCTTCCAGCATTTCGCCGCCATCACTCAGGTCAACCGGCGCGTCATAGGCATTCACCAGTTGCATGTCATGCAGATAGACCGGCGCGCCATCCTTGCCAGCCTGCGGCAATTCGATGGCCTGCTCGCTGACGACCCTGAAGCCCATATTTTCCAGCAAGGGCACGCGCTGCGACAGCACGACCGGCGCACCATGATGATAGAGCTTCAGCGAAACCGCATTCGGCCCGTCGGTACGATAGCGATAGAAATCGATGAACAACGGCGCATCGGGGCTTAAACCCGCAATGCGCGTTGCATCAACCACGGCTTCCGGTGCGGTGAAGATTTCACGATAGGATGGCGGAAAGCTTGCCGCCAGCGCCACGATATGGGCTTCAACCGTATCCGCACTTTCACGCACCGCATCTTCCCAGGTGCGGACAATGGCACGGATTTCCGCCTCCAATGCCTCACGCTCGACATGCGGCGTCGAACGCACATGGCGATGGATGACGAATTGCACGCGCGTCAAGCCATTCTGCAGGAAAACCGGGTGGAATTCAAAACTGTCGCCGCCATAAACGCTGACAAGATAATTACCTATCTTTTCGCGCACGGCAGAATCATAGCGGTCGCGCGGGATATAAACCAGCACGCTGACAAAGCGGCCAAATCGATCCAGTCGCGGTATGGCGCGCACACGCGGACGCTCGCCAAGCGCCAGAATGAGCTCGGCATTGGCCGTCAGACTGTCCGTATCGATCTGGAACAGTTCATCACGCGGATATTCTTCCAGCACATTGATCAGCGCCTTGCCGGAATGGTCTTCGCGGTTGAAGCCAAGGCGATTGATCACCGCATCCGCCTTGAAGCGGATGAACGGAATGCTTGCCACCGAGCTTGTATAGGCAACCGAGGTGAACAGGCCCACTATGCGCAATTCGCCGACCGTCTCGCCCTTTTCGCCAAAAATCTTCACCCCGATATAATCGAGATAGGAGCGGCGATGCACCGACGAAATCGTATTGGCTTTGGTGACGATCAGCGGTTCGGCGCCATCCAGAAACTCGGTGATTTCACGCGGCGTCGCCCTATCATCAGCAGCCTTGCGCAGGACGCGCACATCGCTGTCATTGAGAATGCCCAGGGGCTTTCCGACCGGTACAAGAGAACGCTTCCTGCCCGTGCCTTCCAGGACAAGCTCGCGCATGCCAAGAAAGGTAAAATGATTGTCACGCAGCCATTCAAGGAAAGCGATCGCCTCCGCCATGGCTGCATTGCCGGTCAGGGCGTGAACGCGCCGGTAGCCCTCAATCGCATGCTCGAGCCGATTCAGCATCGGCTTCCAGTCACTGACGGCCGCGCGCACCTGGCCAAGCACCCGCTTCAGCCCATCCGAAAGGGCAGTTCTTGCCTGTTTCTCAAGCGCAGGCAGATGGATCTGCACCAGGCTGATGCGTTCAATTCCCTTTTCCGGCGCCCGCTGCGTCGCCTCGCCGACAATCTCCAGCGCATCCCTGTCCCGCCGGATGTCGAGCACCGGATGCACGACCATGTAAACCTGGTTGGTATGTTCGTTCAGCTCGCCCAGGATTGAATCGAGCAGAAACGGCATATTGTCATTGACGATGGTGACAACGCTCACCATTCGGCCCTTGCGCGCAACACCCGTATCAATGCTGATATGACTCTTGCCCTTGCGTGATGCCTGCAGCGCCGCATAGGCCAGTTGTGCAGAATTTTTAAGGGCTGCGACATCATAGGCCGCCAGATCTTCCGGGGGTGCCCATTCGAAGAGGAGTCTTGAAAACGCCTCTGGCACCTTCCCTCCCTTGTTGCTTGCCGTGGAAATTTTTTTCTTATTCGACTGATCCTGCCTTGCAGTCACGTCGGAAACTCCTGTCATGATGGCAATGCACGCCAAGCTAACAGATAAAAATTATGTTTCGATAAAAAATCGCATTTGCAGGCAAAAAATCACAAAATAGCCACAAAACTTGCCCGTTTGCTTCACAAAAGAAAGAAAAGAACAATTTTGGTAATAATAATATAAAAATCTACATTAGAGCTCAATCAAGTGATCATCAAGCTCATTGAGGTTTTCAGAACCGGCAGGAAAATGGCGCGCTAACAATGTGCCTGCCTGGTCAATGGCCACGACAAAACCTTCCGCCACTTCACGCCGCGAGGCATGCTGGGTCAGCGTGCCGACAATCGTGTTCCATTCTTCCTGTTTCACATGCTGATTGATGCCGGCGTCGGCGATCACTTCGGCATAATGTTCGGCCAGCGAGACGAACAAGAGGATACCGGTACGGTTGACGGTCTTATGTACATTGCGCGCCAGAAACTGCTGCACGGCATTGAGGTGGGCGCGCTTGTAGCGAATGCGATGCGGCACAATCGCGATGCGGATTGCCGGAAAAAACCACAGAACCAGCATGGCTGCGACAAAGGCCGCCAGGATGGCAAGCCCGAACACTGGCAGGCGAATATCAAACCAGTACCAATGGGCAAGGAATGCAACCAGTACGGCCGCAATCAATATGCCGCAGGTGGCGATAAAACCGGCTGCGAAGAAATAATCATCGCTTGAGCGCGCAAGCACGGCATAGATCTCGCCGCTGGTACCCTCTTCGGCACGGCGAATGGCGGCTGTAATGCGCTTGTGATCCTGCGGACTGATGAGTTTTTTCCCTTGCATGATCCGCTCCCTACCAGCTGCCAGAGGCGCCGCCGCCACCCGACGAACCACCGCCGCCGCTAAAGCCGCCACCGCCCGATGACCAACCGCCGCCACCAAAGCCGCCACCGGAACCGCCTCCCCTGCCATTGAAGTCGAAGGTCATTCCCAGCCAGCGATAGCGACCCGGGCCGATCTTGCGGCCATAGACCTGCACCATCATCGGCAGGACAAAACCGCTGCCGAAGATGAAGAAGAAAACGAGCAGGGCAACGACCAGTTCCCAGTCAACCTCATCATCGGCATTTTCTGCATGGCGTTTGGCGCGCGCTTCAAGTTCCGCCGCATCACCGGACAGAACCTGCAGAATATTGTCCACGCCCTGCGCAATGCCGCCGGAATAATCGCCATCTCGGAAGGCCGGAATGATCGTGCCATTGATGATGACACTCGCCAGGGCATCCGTCATCGTGCCTTCCAGACCATAGCCGACCTCAATGCGCACCTTGCGGTCATTGGGGGCGACCACGAGAAGAATACCATTGTTCAGCTGTTTCTGGCCCAGAGCCCAGGCGCGGAACAGGTGGTTTGCAAAGGATTCAATGTCCTCGCCATTGAGGCTTGGCACCGTCACCACCACCACCTGATCGGAGGATTTGGCTTCAAAATCGGCAAGCTTCTGTGTCAGGGCTTCGCGTGTGGCCGGATCAATAATGCCGGCAGCATCAACAACCCGGCCCGTCAGCGCCAGCGCGGGCGTCGAATGTTGCGCCAGCGCCTGCCCTGCAAGGAAAAGTGCTGCCACAACCAGAACAACAGCCAGACCAAGGCGGCGTGGCCAGTCAAGGCCACACACCAGTCTGTTCGTGCCGATTGCCGCCATGCCCGTGCGCATCAATTAACGCCGATCCCTAGAACTTTACCGTCGGTGCAGTCTGGTTTGCCGCATCGGTGGCAAAGGTCGGCATTGGCTCGGCATCGCGGAACCACAGGATCTTCCACAGCATGGTCGGCAGGGTTTTAAGCGAGGTGTTATAGACACGTACCGCTTCAATATAGTCGCGGCGCGCAACCGCAATACGGTTTTCCGTGCCTTCAAGCTGTGATTGCAGTGCCAGGAAATTCTGGTTCGCCTTCAGATCCGGATAGCGTTCTACCACCACCATCAGGCGCGACAAGGCGCTGGTGAGATTGGCCTGACTGTCCTGGAACTGCTTGAACAGTTCAGGGTTTTTGAGCGTTTCAGGCGTAATCTGCACCTGGGTTGCCTTGGCGCGCGCATCAATCACGGCCTGCAAGGTATCCTTTTCATGCGCTGCATAGCCCTTGACCGTCTCGACCAGATTGGGGATCAGGTCAGCGCGACGCTGATACTGGTTCTGTACCTCGCTCCATGCTGCCTTGGCCTGTTCTTCCTGTGTCGGAATCGTGTTGAATCCGCACGCCGAAAGCAATGGCACCAGAACAAACAGGCCAAGCGCAACCAGAATACGGCGGAAAGAAAAAGAAGTCGCAACCGTTATAGCCGACATGGGCTTCTCCCGTAAATGGCGCTCTCCCTGCGCCTGAAACTATACAAGACGGCCGCTGATACCACAGCAAGCCAAATCAAAAGATAGACAATGATTGTGCTTTTTCCAGACAATTACAACGCAGTGCAAACAAAAAGCGACGGATTGCTCCGTCGCTTTTCAAAAAATGCAAGCTGCAGCGATTATTCGCCTGCAGCCTCTTCAGCCGGTGCGGCAGCAGCTTCTGCGGCTGCAGCAGCTTCTTCAGCAGCCTTTGCAGCGGCTTCTTCTTCGGCCTGCTTGGCAAGAGCAATACGTTCCTGAGCCTTCTTGCCCGGAACAGCCTTGATCGGGTTGTTGCGTGCCGGACGCTTTGCCAGGCCAGCCTGGTCGAGGAAGCGCAGAACGCGGTCGGTCGGCTGTGCGCCCTGTGCAATCCAGTGCTGGATACGTTCAGCATTGAGCTTTACGCGCTCACCGTCCTTCGGCAGCATCGGGTTCCATGCGCCAACGGCTTCGATGAAACGGCCATCGCGCGGAGCACGAACGTCAGCAACGACGATGTGGTAGTAAGGACGCTTCTTGGAGCCAGCGCGGGCCAGACGGATCTTGAGTGCCATAGTTGTTTTCCTTTAGACAAGTGCTTCGCCCGGTTCAGGGCAAAACGGGTTAAACCGCCATTGCGGCTATTTTTTCCCACCGTGATTTGCGGCGGCATGCTCATGGTGCCGAATGACTTCCTTAACGATGAAATTCAGGAATTTTTCGGCAAAATCAGGGTCAAGCTGGGCTTCATCAGCCAGAGCCCGCAAACGTTCCACCTGACGTTTTTCACGTGCCGGATCAGAAGGTGGCAGACCACGCTCCGCCTTCAGCACACCCACGGCCTTGGTGCAGCGAAAGCGTTCGGCCAGCATGTGGATGAGCGCGGCGTCAATATTGTCGATCGAAGCCCGCAGGGCCAGAAGTTCTGCCGGTATCTCTGTCTGTTCGTCGCTCATGATGCTCACTTCTTTTTCGGCAAGCCGGGCAAGCCACCGCCAAGACCTGGAAGCTTCGGTCCGCCCAGACCGGGCAAGCCGCCCGGAAGACCACCGCCGGGCAGTCCCGGCAATCCGCCGCCTTTGGTCAGGCCGGCTGCTTCTGCCTGCTTGGCAAGTGCTTCAAGCTGTTTCGGGTCCATCTTGCTGAGATCTGGCATGCCCATACCGCCGCCAAGCCCCCCAAGACCAAGTTTGCTGGCAAGACCGCCCATCATCTGTTTCATCATGCCGCCTTTGCCCTTGCCCATGATCTTCATCATGTCGGCCATCTGGCGGTGCATTTTCAGAAGCTTGTTGATGTCGGCAGCGCTCGTGCCGGATCCCTTGGCGATGCGCTGCTTGCGGCTGTGCTTGAGAATGTCCGGATTGGCGCGCTCTTCCTTGGTCATCGAGGAAATGATCGCAAGCTGACGATCAAAAACCTTGTCATCAAGGCCCGCGGCGGCAATCTGATCCTTCACCTTGGTCATGCCCGGCATCATGCCCATGATGCCGCCCATGCCACCAAGCTTCTTCATCTGGCGGATCTGTTCGGCAAGATCATTGAGATCGAACTTGCCGGCCTGCATCTTCTTCGCCATCGCAGCGGCTTTTTCCGCGTCGATGTTTTCGGCAGCCTTTTCGACCAGCGAAACTATGTCGCCCATACCGAGAATACGGTCAGCGATGCGCCTTGGATAAAACTCCTCAAGCGCATCCATTTTTTCACCGGTGGCAATCAGCTTGATCGGCTTGCCGGTAACGGCACGCATCGAAAGGGCTGCACCGCCACGGCCATCACCATCCATACGGGTGAGCACGATGCCGGTAATGCCGACGCGCTCATCAAAATTGCGCGCCAGATTGACGGCATCCTGACCGGTCAGACTGTCGGCAACCAGCAGGATTTCATGCGGATCGGCGGCCTTGCGGATTTCCGCCATTTCCACCATCAGCGGCTCGTCAATATGGGTGCGGCCCGCCGTATCGAGAATCACGACATCATGGCCGCCGAGTCTTGCCGCCTGAACGGCGCGCCTGGCAATCTCAACCGGCGACTGCCCTGCAATGATCGGCAGTGTATCGACATTGGTCTGGATGCCAAGCTGGCGCAACTGCTCCTGTGCTGCCGGACGGCGCGTATCGAGCGAGGCCATCAGCACTTTCTTGCGCTGGCGTTCGCTCAGGCGCTTGGCGATCTTGCCGGTCGTGGTCGTCTTGCCCGACCCCTGCAGCCCCACCATCATGATGACGACAGGTGCCGGCGCATTGAGGTCGATCGAGACGCCATCTGTGCCCAGCATCTCGACCAGCTCGTCATGGACGATCTTGACGACCATCTGGCCGGGCTTGATGCTCTTGAGAATTTCCGCACCGACCGCCTTGGCGCGCACCTTGTCGGTGAAGGAGCGAACCACTTCCAGCGAAACGTCGGCTTCGATCAGCGCCCGGCGCACTTCGCGCAGCGCTGCCGTCACGTCGCTTTCGGAAAGAGCGCCGCGCCCGGTAAGGCCGTTAAAAATGGAGCCAAGTCGCTCCTGAAGTGATTCAAACATCCATTTTTCCTTTTATCCGGGAATGGCAGAAGGCTTCATCCGGGATAGATCGTGCCGCAACAGCCCCAGTTCAAGCATCATCCAAAGCAGTACCGCACCCGAGGGCGCATCGCGCTGTCGGATGTGGACCTCCGGGATCTGTTTATACCATAAGGGTCCCGGTCGGTGGCTCGCGTTCTGAAGATCGCGGATAGATAGGCTGTGGCAATAGGTGTTTGTGACGCCAATGTCAAGTAAAGCCCCATGGAGAAGACCGGAAAAACGTCCTGTGAATGCCCTGTTTTACGCATTTTACGCCAATATTTGTGAATCACTCTTGCTGTTTGCCAAGAGAAGTGCTTGAAAATGCCCGGCTCGCTGCGACCCGAATTGCGCCCCATTGCGGCAGCATATATGGCGCGCGACGCCATTTCAGCATGACAATGCCTGTCGATGATGGCAATTTCACATCGAGATCGAACCGACCTGAAGGAGAAAAGAATGGCACTGGTTGCCAAGAGCCGGTCATGGAAGACCGCAGCACTTGTATTTGTAGGCTTGATCGCGGGTGCAGCAGGCGCAGAAGCGGCTCAATGCGGCAACAATGCCGCCGGTTATGACGCATGGTTGCAGCAGACATTGCAGGAAGCCAAAGCGCGTGGCGTCGGCCCGGCCGGTCTTGCCGCCCTGGCCAAGACCAAATATGCGCAGGCTACCATCAATGCCGACCGCAACCAGAAGAGCTTCAAGCTCTCCTTTGAAGATTTCATGAAAAAGCGCGGCGCCGACACCATCATCAAGCGTGGCCGTGCCCTGAAACAGCAGAATGCCGCCCTGTTTGCAGCAATCGAAAAGCGCTATGGCGTGCCGGCTGGCCCGCTTCTGGCAATCTGGGGCATGGAAACCGGCTTTGGCGCCTATCTCGGCAAGCAGCACACCCTGTCTGCCGTGGCAACCCTTGCCTATGACTGCCGCCGTTCGGCCTATTTCACCGATCAGCTTTATGCCGCCCTCAAGCTGATTGACCGTCAGGATTTGCGCCCTGACGCCATTGGCGCCATGCATGGCGAAATTGGCCAGACCCAGTTCATGCCGGCCAATGTGTTGAAATATGGCGTGGATGGCGATGGCAGCGGCCATATCGACATGGCAAGGTCCAAGGCTGACGCGCTTTATTCAACCGCCAATTTCCTCGTCGCCCACGGCTGGCGTCGCGGTGCGGGCTATCAGCCGGGCGAGCCGAATTTTGTCGCCATTCAGGGCTGGAACGCCGCCCCGATCTATCAGCGCGCCATTGCCGCTATCGGCAAGGCAATCGACGGCAATTGATGAAATGACCATGCAATCAAAAACCCGGCATTGGCCGGGTTTTTGATTGCGGTATCAGATTTCTGGCCGTTTGAAATCGCCCGTCTGCCGGTCCATGACCCAAAGCTCGCCGGTTGAAATATCAAACCAGGCACCATGCAGGGTCAGCTTGCCCTTTTTCTCCAGAATATCAACACAAGGGAAAGTGCGCAGATTGTTGATGGAATAGCGGATGGAAATACGCTCCAACGCCGTCTGACGCTCCGCAGCCGTCATCAGCTTGTTGCCGCTGACGGCCTCCGTTGCAGGCGCAATCAGGCTCATCCACTTGCCGATGAAGTCGCCCGGCGAAAGCGGCGCGCTTTCCGTATCAAGCGCCGCCTTGATGCCGCCGCAGCGACCATGGCCCATCACGACAATATGTTTCACCTTGAGGCTTTGCACCGCAAATTCAAGTGCTGCCGAAGCGGCGTGATATTCGCCGTCCGGCTCATAGGGCGGAACAAGATTGGCCACATTGCGCAGCACAAAGATTTCGCCCGGCGCCGTGTTGAAAATGGTTTCAGGTGCCGCACGTGAATCGCAGCAGGCGATCATCAGCGTTTCGGGCGACTGCCCCTTGTCGGCCAGCTCACGATAGCGCGCGGTCTCGTGCGAAAACCGGTCAGCCATGAAGCGCCGATAACCGGCAAGTAGATTTTCGGGAAGATCTGACATTACTTTCCCTTATCCTTGTAAATTTCCGAACGCAACTCCCAATCGCATTCCAGTTTCAGGCGCGCAGCCCCTTTGTCGGATGCACCAGACGGCGCATCTGCACCATGGCCATTGGCGTATGCAGGCTCGACGCATCAGCCACCAGCATCAGCTCATCCGCACCGCGCTTGGCCGAACGCGCCATGATTTCAAACACTGCCGCCGCAGTGCTTTGCAGCATTTTTTCCTCCGAATAACCGTTCAGCTTGCGCGAAAGCAGAACGGCTGCCGTCAGATCACCAAGCCCGTTGGTGGGCCCGTCGACACGGCGATGCTCGGCCAGAAGCGCCAGTGTCGGGGTCAGAAGCAGATTGCCGATACTGCCATTCATCAGCGGATAGGCCGAAGTGATCAGCATGGTTGCCGGCCCCGCATCAAGGGCTGCTTCCATCAGCGCCTTGTTGTCTTCAAGCGGCACGCCAGTGAGCCACGACAGTTCAAAACGGTTGGGGGTCGCAATATCGGCAAGCGGCATGAGATGATCGCGAATGGCAATCGCCGTTGCTTCCGGAACATAAAGCCCCTTTTCATCCCCGATGACCGGATCACACAGATAAAGCACATCCGGATTGATCGTCCTGATCTTCTGCACCAGCCTGGCAATCGGCAAGGCCTGATCGGCGTGACCAAGATAGCCGGTAATGATGGCGCCAATCTCACTCAGCCATGGCGCGCGTTCCAGATCCTGCATCAGGCTCTCAAACTGCTCTGACGGCGGCACGATGCGCGTGGCCGGCCCATGTCCGGGATGCCAGGGCAGAATGATCGTCGGCACCGACCAGACCGGATGACCAAGTGTTTCCAGAGCGAAAACGACCGTGCGATTGCCCACAGAACCACGCACAACATGACTTGAAATGACGAGAACGGGTTTCGCGTCGGCAGGAACAGGTATGCTCATCAAGACCCTAGCTTTGCAGTAAATGAAAAAGTAGCCAGCCCATAATGGCCAGAGAAACGATCAGACCAAGCGCGCGCCCGATGCGGGCCGACCACAGTTCAACCGCATCCTCGGCGTTTGCATCGCCTACAGTGATATGCTGTGCCATGCGTTTCATCGTATGTCGAGACATTGCTTCCAGCCCGAATGCCTCTCTTTGCACAAGATCCAGTATGCGACGCGATTCCTGCTGGTCCGCATCCCGAAAATCATGCCTGTACGTGCCGTCAGCAGAAGCATCGCTTGCAACTTCATGGGGGCTGGCCCCTGATCGCTTACGCTCATTCATGATGTCGTTCCCTGCGGCGGCGACTCGCCTGGCCGAATTGCGACAGCATCACGTGGGTTGCGATTTTGCGCAAGAAAAATTGAAACATCGCATGGCGATTTGATATTTCCAGGCGCCATGGCCAGCCAATCCCCGCACCGTGCAAGATGAAATGGCGTCTGCAGAATTTCTCAATCAAAACAAAAGATTAAAAAAATGTGATTGGATTATGGAATTTTAATAAAAGCTATAAAATCGTCACAATTAATATTATCGGATAGATAATATTCATGCTTGGCATTAAAAGCAAACTTTAATCAAACCCTAGGCATCGGGCATCATGGAAATACAAGTTGGAATCCTGTTTGCGTGCATGTCATTCATGATGCTTGCCAACGGAATGGTTCTGGCCATTGTCTCGCGTGAGCTTCCAGCGTCCTTGCGGCCTTCTGCCACTTTCTGGCAATGCGGCGTCGTTCTGTTTGCCACGAGTTGCGCGAGCGTCATCTGCATTCCCTATCTGCCGCAAAACCTGATACTGGTGCTGGCCAATGGGCTGATTGTCCTGGGCATTACGGCGCTTTACATTGCAATACGCCGGTTTTTCGATCTGCCCATAAGCAGATGGTACTTGTTGCCGACACTGTTGACGATTGCCATCGTCATCTTTTTCACCAACATCTATCCGAGTTTCAAAATCCGCACCGTACTGGTTTCAAGCATCTGGATATTTCCGCTGGGGGCATCTGCCCATATATTGTTCGAGCGCAGCCGCAGCGATCCCTCGTTCAGTCGCAAGATCCTGGCCAGCATATTCTGCATTGCCATCATCTATGTCGCGCTGCGGGCGATTGCCTATGAAACGCTCCGCATTCCGCCGAACTACACCATCGCAAGCAATATGCACTGGCTGAATATTTTCACCCCGATCTTTCTGGCGCTTCTGCCCGTGGTCGGCACAACCGCCTTCCTTCTCATGTGCTCCGACCATCTGCGCAGGCAGCTTGAGCGCGCCGCCTCGACGGACTATCTCACCAGCCTGCCCAACCGGAGAGCTTTTACCGAATATGGCAAGTCGCTGTTCAGTCAGGCGCGCCGGCAGAACCATGACTTTGTCATTGCAACGCTTGATATCGACAATTTCAAATCCATCAATGACCTTTATGGTCACGAGGCAGGCGATCAGGTTCTCATGCGTCTGGCCAGCCTGTTTGCCGGCCATCACAATGCCATGAAGCTGATTGCACGCATTGGCGGCGAGGAATTCGCCATCATCTTTTCCGATATTGACACGGCCTGGGAGGTGGCAGAAAAAATCCGCCGTGACGTTGAACATGCCCGGTTCAGGATGGGCACGTCTGATCTGAAGGTTACAGTCTCCATCGGCCTTGCCAGGATCAACAATGATCTGACCTTTGAGAGCATCATGCGCCGCGCCGACACGGCGCTGTACCGTGCCAAGGCAAGCGGCCGCAACCGTATTGAAGTCGCCTCATCAGGTTCCGAAACCCAGGCAAAGCCCATGCCCCACAATGGGCAATATCTGCATTAGACCGAGGCCTGCAAGGTGCAGAAACATCGGTTGCAAGGGAGCGTTGTTATTGCGCAGTTCCGGACGGAAAGCCGGTTCCTATTTTCCTGAAGCTGCTCCAGGCCATCCTGCGCAAGGCTGGATATGAAAACGCCCCCGGCAATGGCGGGGGCGTTCGTTTGATCAGGCGTTCGGCTTATTTCATCGTCGGAATGACGAATTCGGCACCATCCTTGATACCCGACGGCCAGCGCGAAGTAACCGTCTTGGTCTTGGTGTAGAAGCGGAAGGCATCCGGGCCATGCTGGTTGAGGTCACCAAAGGCCGAGGCCTTCCAGCCACCGAAGGTATAGTAGGCAATCGGAACCGGGATCGGCACATTGATGCCAACCATGCCAGCCTGAACACGGTTTGCGAAGTCGCGTGCTGCATCGCCGTCACGGGTGAAGATGGCAACGCCATTGCCATATTCATGCTCGTTCGGCAGGGCGAGCGCTTCCTCATAATTCCTGGCGCGGACAACCGAGAGAACCGGACCGAAGATTTCTTCCTTATAGATGCGCATGTCCGGCGTTACATGGTCGAACAGGCAGCCGCCGATATAGAAACCGTTTTCATAGCCCTGCAGCTTGAAGTTACGGCCGTCAACGACGAGCTTGGCACCTTCCTCAACGCCAAGATCGACATAGCCGCGGACACGGTCAAGCGCAGCCTTGGTGACCAGTGGGCCAAAATCGGCCTTGGGGTCGGTCGATGGGCCAACCCGCAGCGCTTCAACGCGCGGGATCAGCTTTTCCATCAGGCGGTTGGCGGTGTCTTCACCAACCGGAACGGCAACCGAGATCGCCATGCAGCGTTCGCCAGCCGAACCGTAACCTGCACCGATAAGCGCATCGACGGTCTGATCCATGTCGGCGTCCGGCATGATGAGAAGATGGTTCTTCGCGCCGCCAAAGCACTGTACGCGCTTGCCATTGGCACAACCGCGGGCATAGATGTACTGGGCAATCGGCGTGGAACCGACAAAACCGATCGCCTTGACATCCTCATCATCCAGAAGCGCATCAACGGCTTCCTTGTCGCCATTGACGACGTTGAAGATGCCAGCCGGCAAACCAGCTTCGATGAACAGTTCGGCCAGACGCATCGGTACGCCCGGATCGCGTTCGGATGGCTTCAGGATGAAGGCGTTACCCGAAGCAATGGCAGGGCCAGCCTTCCACAGCGGAATCATGGCCGGGAAATTGAACGGGGTGATGCCGGCAACAACGCCAAGCGGCTGACGCATGGAATAGACATCAATGCCCGTGCCGGCATTGTCGGTGAACTCGCCCTTGAGCATGTGTGCCGCACCAAGGCAGACCTCGATCACTTCCAGACCGCGCTGAATATCGCCCTTGGCGTCCGGAATGGTCTTGCCATGTTCACGCGCCAGCAATTCGGCCAGGCTGTCATATTCGGCTTCGACCAGCTCGATGAACTTGCGCAGGACACGGACGCGGCGCTGCGGGTTGACCGCTGCCCAGGCAGGCTGTGCAGCCTTGGCGTTTTCGACTGCTGCCCGTACTTCTTCCTTGGTTGCCAGCGCAACCTGATCCTTAACCGTGCCGTCCAGCGGCTGATAGACGTCGGCCAGACGGCCGCTCTTGCCCGGCACATGCTTGCCGCCGATAAAATGTCCTACGATCGCCATCGAAGTTCTCCCTGTAGATGAACTTGCGCGGAAGCCTGATTTGCGGCTCCCAGCCTGAGTGCCACTTTGACTCTGCAAATTCATTCCCGCAACAATCGAAAAATCGTATCCGTTGTGCAAGAAATAGCGTAATGAAGATCCATGAACTGGGATGATATTCGCATTTTTCTCGCCGTCGCACGTTCCGGCCAGATATTGGGCGCCGCCAAGCGATTGGGACTTAACCACACCACAGTCGCGCGCAGACTGTCTGCGCTGGAGGCTGCCCTTTCCACGACCCTGCTGACAAGGCGCACCAGCGGCACCACCCTGACCCAGGCAGGCGAAGAATTCCTGCTTGCAGCCGAACGCATGGAAACGGAAATGCTGGCTGCGCGCGCGCAGATCGGCAATGCCGACATTGCCATTTCCGGCACGGTGCGCATCGGTACGCCGGATGGCTTTGGCGTGAATTTTCTGGCGCCGCGCCTGGCGCGGCTGACGCAGCAATATCCCGATCTGATCATCCAGCTCGTTCCCGTGCCGCGCTCATTCTCACTGTCGCGGCGCGAAGCAGACATTGCCATCACGGTCGAACGCCCCGAACAGGGCAGGCTGATTGCACGCAAGCTGGTTGATTATACTCTGGCGCTGTTTGCACATCGCTCCTATCTCGAAGCCAATGGAACGCCGCAAAGCGTAGAAGAACTCGGCAATCATCGCCTGATCGGCTATGTGGAGGATCTGGTCGTCACGCCATCCCTCGCCTATGCTTCGGAAATCAGCCGCGACTGGAAACCGGATTTTGAAATCTCCAGTACACTTGGCCAGATGGAAGCGGTGCGCGCAGGCGGCGGCATCGGCATTCTGCATTCATTCATTGCACGTGCCGATCCTGATCTGATCCCAGTCCTGCCAGACCGCGTCATCCGGCGCTCATACTGGCTGACCTATCATGAATCAGCGCGCACATTGCGCCGTGTGACCGCCATTTCAGCACTGATTTCTGAACTGGTCGAAAATGAAAAATCGCTGTTTGCATAAAGCAGCTCCAGGAAGTGGAACCGGTTTTCCGTCCGGAACTGCGAAATAACAATGTGTTGGAGCAGAACCCCAAGGCAGCGGCCTGCCTCGGGAATGATCCGATGCACATATTCAGGATGAAGCCTGCCTACATCCGCCGGAAGATGAGCATGACGATGAAGATCGCCGCAGCAGGAAGCAGCAGGGCATAAAGTCCGAACAACCAATGGCTGAACCCGCCAACGATCGCGCCGACCATCATGGCCGTCCAGACGGCAATATGCTGTAGCCAGCGCCATTTCGGCACCTCACCGCGAATGGAGCCGGCAAAATCGGCAGCGGCGTTGAACAGGGTTCCGGTCACATAGGTAACACCCAGGCGCGCCGCGCCGATCGGCTGGACGGCGGCATTTTGCGCGCCCATGGCCGCAGCAAGCAGCAGAACCGGCTGGACGATAAGCGCACCTTTCAGACGCAGCAGACTGACGACAACAAGCGTCAGCGCCACTGTTGTCATGATTGCAAGGCTGCCCCTCTTGCCATTGCGACGCACCACCAAGGTTCCAACCACACCACCAATGAAAAACAATGTGACCAACGCCAGGGGCAGCGCGATCATCACTTCACCCAGAAGATTGGGCTGGCCTGCAATGGCCGCACCAAGCTGGGTCGTGTTGCCGCTGACGAAGGAAGCAAAGAAGCCTCCCAGCTGCAGAAAGGCAACCGCGTCTACGCACCCCGCAGACGCTGTGAGTACGAGTCCAAGCGACAGATTGGATTTCGGTGTCATGATCGTGAATTGAAAAACCCGGCGCGTTATGACCGGGTCAAGTTATGCAATGTCAGACGCGTTTGATGATTCTGATAATGATCAGCAGGATCGCTGCGCCGATAAATGCGTTGACGATAGAAGACATAATACCGCCGCCAACGGAAAAGCCAAGACGTGGCAACAGCCAGCCGGCAAAAAAGGCACCGATGACGCCGACGACAATATTGCCGATCAGGCCGAAACCACCGCCCTGCACCACCTTGCCCGCCAGCCAACCGGCAATGAGGCCGACAAACAGAAAGACTATGAGACTTCCGATTTCCACGATTTATCTCCCACACAAGCCGCGCCCCTTTACGCGGCTCGCGCAATTTTGACTACAAGTTTGCGTCACTTACAAGTGGCATCAGCGGAAGATATGCAAAATCATGGCGCCAGATGGCGGAATGCGGCGACAACAGCGTCATAGACCTTGCGCTTGAATGGCACGATCAGTTCCGGCAGCTCCTGCATCGGCTTCCACTCCCAGCAGTCAAACTCGGCCATATGCCCCCCGGGCGGCGGATTGATCGCGATCTCGCTTTCATCACCCTCAAAACGATAGGCAAACCATTTCTGCTTCTGCCCGCGATATTTGCCTTTCAGGGCCACGCCCACCAGATGCGCCGGCAGGTCATAATAGATCCAGCCCGGTGTCTGATCGATCAGCGAAACCGATTTTATGCCGGTTTCCTCATAAAGCTCGCGCAAGGCAGCACTTTGCGGCTCTTCCCCCTCATCGATCCCCCCCTGCGGCATCTGCCACAGCTTGCTCTGTCCTTCCATCTCACCGTCCGGTTCCGGGATGCGTCGCCCCACCCAGACCATCCCGTCCCTGTTGAGCACCATCACCCCAACACAGGGACGGTAAGGCAGGCTTTCGGGATCAACCGGATGTTTGAGCTTGGACATTCTATTCTCCGAAGAAACAATTCTGACTGTCACTGATAACCAGCGAAAACAGCCTATTCAACACGATTCATATTACGACTCTATGACATCGACCGACATGAAATTCGAGCTTGTTGACCAGGTGCGCCAACAACCGAAGTGAACAAGCAAAAAGGCGAAAGCCGAAGCTTCCGCCTTTTCCGGTTTATCATGCTTTGGTCATGGTCAGGCAGGCTGGAGCACTTATCCGTCCCAAAACCGGTTCCCGCCGTCGAGGCGAATGCTCTAGTTCAGAACACCCTTTTTCGGGTCTGGCGGAAAGGCTGCATTGGCCACTTCACCGCGCAGAAGTTTCAGCGCCTCGTTCAGCTGCAAATCCTTGGCCGGATCAGCCGGAACATAGGCTGCAGAACCGGAGCCCTCTTCATCCTCTGCCGCGCCCTTGATATGGCCCTTCAGCTCGGATTCGCCACGCACCACATCCTTGCCCTGCAGTTCAGGCGGCAACGGCTGCTCGACCTTGATATCCGGCGTGATGCCCTTGCCCTGGATCGACTTGCCCGACGGCGTGTAATAAAGCGCCGTGGTCAGACGCAGCGAGCCATTTTCGCCAAGCGGAATGATGGTCTGCACCGAGCCCTTGCCGAAGGATTGCGTGCCGAGGATCGTAGCACGGCGATGATCCTGCAGCGCACCGGCAACGATTTCCGACGCACTGGCCGAACCGCCATTGATCAGCACGATGATCGGCTTGCCATTGGTCAGGTCACCCTTGTGGGCGTCAAAACGGGTAATGTCTTCCGGATCACGGCCACGAGTCGAGACCACTTCACCACGATCAAGGAAGACATCGGAAACGGCAACGGCCTGATCCAGCAGTCCACCCGGATTGAGGCGCAGGTCAAGGATATAGCCCTTGAGCTTGTCTTCCGGCACTTTTGACTGAATGTCCTGGATGGCCTTTTTCAGATCATCCGTCGTCTGTTCGGTAAACGAGATCACCCGCAGATAGCCGACATCATTCTCGATGCGCGAACGCACCGCCTTGACCTTGATCACCGCGCGGGTGATCTTCAGCGTGATCGGCTTTTCCGCGCCAGGGCGCGTAATGGTCAGTTCCACATCCGTGCCGACCTGGCCGCGCATCTTGTCGACGGCATCATTCAGCGTCAGGCCTCGCACTTCCTCGCCATTGATCTTGGTGATCAGATCGCCAGCCAGAACGCCAGCCTTGGACGCCGGCGTATCATCAATCGGCGCGATCACCTTGACGGCATCATTTTCCATGGTGACTTCAATGCCAAGGCCGCCAAACTCACCCTTGGTCTGCACGCGCATGTCCTGGGCGGCTTCCGGGTCGAGATAGGAAGAATGCGGATCAAGCGAGGTCAGCATGCCGTTGATGGCGCTTTCGATCAGCTTCTTGTCATCCGGCGGCGTCACATATTGCGAGCGCACCCGCTCAAAAATATCGCCAAGCAGCGACAGCTGCTTATAGACATCACTATCTTTCGCAGCAGCGAACGCGCTCGATGCCGGTGCGCCCTGAACCATCACCATCGCCGAAGCACCCATCAGGGCACCGGCAAACAGCAGCGACAGTTTACGTATCATCTTGTGTCCTTCCAGAAAGCCGTGCAGACCACCACGGGGCCGGATCCACGGGTTTTCCATCTTTTCGAAACTCAATGTAGAGCAATGGCGCACCGCTGCCCACATCAATTGGCGCTACGCTGGCAAGAAGTTTTTCACCCATTGTGCCCACCGGCTCGCCAGCAAGAACAAATTGCCCCTGTACCGCATCGATTCGCCCCATACCGGCCAGCACGACATGATAGCCATTGCCAGCATCGAGGATCAAGAGCTGGCCGTATGATCTGAATTTGCCCGCATATAACACCACGCCATCAGAAGGTGACGTAATCGTGGCAGACGGCAGAGTTTCCAACACCTGCCCCATCATTGTGCCGCCAACACCATCCTTGTCACCAAATTTGCGGACAATTTTTCCCGATGCTGGCAAGGCAAGCTGTCCCTTGAGGGCTTCCAGATCAAGCTGCGCCAGCAATCCGTCAGATGAGGGCTGCAGTTCGCCTGCCCGCTCGCGGGCCTTTGCCAGGCGCTCGGCTTCCGCCTTGCGTGCCGCATCGGCTGCCGCCCTTACACCTGCCATTTCCTCGTCGAGCGAGGCGATCAGATCCTTCAGACTGCCAGCCCGCGCGGCAAGTTCTTCCGAGCACTTGCGCTGTGCCGCAATCTCCTGCTCGGACTGCGTCTGCAATTTCTTCTTTTCTTCCAGCAGCAATGACTGGCGCTGTCGCTCTTCAGCCTGGGCAGTGCGCGTTGCAACCAGTTTTTGCTGTTCTTCCGCAATCGAGGTGGTCAGACGCTGCATTTCCTGCAGATCATCGGCCAGTTCCTCGACATTCTGGCGCATTTCCGGCACCACTGCGCCAAGCAGAACGGCGCTGCGTACCGACGCCAGCGCATCGTCGGGCCGCACCAGAAGCGCAGGCGGCGGGTTCAGCCCCATGCGCTGCAAGGCCGCCAGCACCTCGGCCAGCACGCCACGCCGCGCACGCAGCGAAATGCGGATGCCATCCTCCTGCTCACGCAGCATCACCAGCCTGTCAGTAATCGCAGCAATATCCTGCTCCAGCTTCTTGTCGGTCTTGGCAGACTGGATGAGCGCAGCGGAAATCGTCGCCTGATCTTTTTTCAGCGCCGCAACCTCTGCCTCGAGCTGTTTCAGCCGGTCGCTGGTGACGACAAGCTCACTGTTCAGTTTTTCATATTCCTGTGCCGCCTGATCGCGTTCCAGCTTCAAGGCATCCTGCGCCTGCGCCTGCACGACACAACCTGCCGCCGCGCCAGTCAGCAAGGCTGCGCACAACAAGGCCGGTATTGTCCGCCGGGAACACATGCAAGCAAGGAACATGAAACGCTTATTCCAGCCAATCTGGTCAAATTCGCGACAAGACTAGTCTGAACCCGTTAACGAATGATCAACCATAACCAGTTTCAGGCATCATGAGCGATGATAGGGATGCCCCGCCAGAATGGTCGCAGCGCGGTAAAGCTGTTCGGCAATCAGAATACGCGCAATCTGATGCGGCCAGGTCAGGGCGCCCAGCGCCAGAACCAGATCCGCGCGCGCGCGCAGACTGGGGTCGTGCCCATCCGGGCCGCCAATGGCGACAATGAGCTGCCGTCTGCCCTCGTCGCGCATGCGACCGATCCGTTCGGCAAAGGCCTCCGAGCCCAGTGCCTTGCCGCGTTCATCAAGCAGGATCAGTGCCGCACCATTGTCCAGCGCTTCATGGATGCGTGCGGATTCCTCGGCCTTGCGTAATTCCGCCGTTTGGCCGCGGCTTTCCGCAATCTCGCTCACACCGGCAAATTCCAGCCCCAAGGGCGGGCCAGCCTTGGCAAAACGGTCAAAATAACGCTCGACCAATTCCCGTTCGGGGCCAGCCTTCATCCGGCCCACGGCAAATACGCTCACACGCATGACGCCCTCTACCCGGCAGCTAAAGCAGTTCCAGGAAAACGGGAACCGGTTTTCCGTCCGGAACTGCAAAACAACACGTTATGGCAATTCAGATTTTCATGGAAACTCTGAACCGCTCAATGGCACGCCTTTTCCGCCACAAGGCCGGATCAATGCCGCATGTCTCAGTCTTCATCCACGCTGCCACGAAACCTCGGCAGGTTATAACCAGACTGCCAGGCAGAGCAGACGGCGCATTGGCATTTTCCGATCTGGTCAATCAGATCGGCGCTTTATTCTGTCACCCCGCACCTTGTCCGAAACCGCCATACACTTTTCGGGATGCGCGTCAATGCATCGTTTCCGACGCATGATCTGCGTCGAAATCGTCATTCAGCCAGATCTTCTCGAGATTGTAGAAGTCGCGGACTTCCGGCCGGAAGATATGGATGATGACATCGCCAGTATCAATGAGCACCCAATCGCCACTGTCGAGGCCTTCAACCCGGATATCCTTGCAGCCGATGGCATGAAGCGCACGCAACAGGTGATCCGCAACCGCCGAAACATGGCGATGCGAACGACCGGATGCGACGATCATGTAATCGCCGATCGAGGACCTTCCACGAATGTCGATGGGGATGATGGCTTCCGCCTTGGAGGCTTCCAGACTGGCCAAGGCCGCGTCAATGGTCCGGGACACGAGATCCTTCTCGTCCATCCTGACCGATGAAGGCCTGATCTGAGCCTTCTTCTGAACTGCTGTTCTCAGTGTCTTCCCTTTCTAACAAGAACAACGCTATGCGGCAGTTGCAGGCACCGCACGCGATAATGATAGGCAGAGTCCCCTTTTTGTTTCAAGAGATCTGTCACTGTCAGACCAATCACTTTTTTAAATTTCCATACTCTGCCACATATATTTGGTGGAATCAGACAGGAACTCCATCAATATCATGTGCGGCCCTTGCGGATCGCGCTCGATGACAGTGATGAACGGGGTCCGTGAATGAACGTCCAGGCTGGCGGCGACCGGCGTGCAAGCGAAGGTGCCAAGCGTTCATCCACACGGCCTCTTGCAAATGTCTGCGCCATGCGTGACGAAAGACAGGACAATGTCGAGCCTGGACGGTCGATCACCGCAATCGGAAAATGTGCGGCAATGTCATCCCAGCGCTGCCAGCGATGGAACGAGGCCAGATTGTCGGCACCCATGATCCAGACAAAATGCACACCCGGATTGGCAGCCTTGATCAGCGCCAGCGTATCAGCAGTATAATGCACATCGAATGCCGCCTCCAGCGCCGTTACCTTGATGCGCGGATCACGGGCAATGGCCTCGCTCAGACGAATGCGCTCGGCCAGGGGCGCCAGATCACGCGGATCCTTGAGCGGATTGCCTGGCGTCACCATCCACCACAGCTGATCAAGCCGCAGCCGGCGCAAGGCGATTTCCGCCACCAGCGCATGCCCCGCATGCGGCGGATTGAATGAACCGCCAAACAGGCCGACCGTCATGCCCTTTTCGACATGCGGCATGCGCAGATAATGTGCCGCAACACCCGGATAGCGCTGCAATAACGCCGGAAGCCCAAAGCCGAACCGCATCAGGACATGCCCCGGAACTGGGAAAGTGACATCACGCTGTTCCCACCCTAAACCGGCCGCGTCTGACCATTACCGCGCACGCAATATTTGAAAGAGGTCAATTGCTCGACGCCAACCGGCCCACGCGCATGCATCTTGCCGGTCGCAATGCCGATTTCCGCACCCATACCAAACTCGCCGCCATCGGCAAATTGCGTTGAAGCATTGTGCAGCAGAATGGCCGAGTCAATCTCGTTGAAGAAACGCGCAACCGCATCGGCATCTTCCGCAATGATCGCCTCGGTATGATGCGAGGAATATTGGCCGATATGTGCAATCGCACCACCGACACCATCAACCAGTTTCACCGAAATGATTGCATCAAGATATTCCGTTGACCAGTCTGCTTCTTCTGCCAGCCTGGCAGACGGATAAAGCGCCTTCACCTCTTCGCTGGCGCGGATTTCGCAGCCGCTAGCGGCAAGATCGTCCAGTACCGGCACGAGATGAGTCGCAGCCGCAGCGCGGTCAACCAGCAGCGTTTCGGTCGCGCCGCAAATGCCGGTGCGACGCATCTTGGCGTTAAGCGCAATCTTGCGCGCCATTTCAAGATCAGCCGTCTTGTCGATATAGAGATGGCAGATACCTTCCAGATGCGCAAAAACCGGCACGCGCGCTTCCGACTGCACCCGCGCAACAAGACTCTTGCCGCCACGCGGAACGATCACATCAATGGCGCCATCAAGCCCCTTGAGCATTTCGCCAACGGCCGCGCGGTCGGTCACCGGCACGATCTGGATCGCATCCACCGGCAGGTCGCCTGCCTCAAGCCCCTTGACCAGCGCCTTGTGAATGGCTTGCGAGGAATGGATCGAATCCGATCCCCCGCGCAGGATCACGGCATTGCCTGCCTTCAGGCAAAGCGCACCGGCATCGGCCGTCACATTCGGGCGGCTTTCATAAATGACGCCAATCACGCCAAGCGGCGTGCGCACGCGCTCAATGTGCAGCCCATTCGGGCGATCCCATGCGGCGATCACTTCCCCAACAGGATCAGGCAGCGCCGCAATGGCGCGGATGCCTTCGGCAATCGCTTCAAGCCGCTTGTCATCCAGCTTCAGACGATCGATGAAAGAAGCCGCCATGCCGGCTTTTGCCGCGTTGTCGAGATCAAGCTGATTGGCCGCAAGGATCGCATCGCGGCTTGCAAGCACTGCATCGGCACCAGCAAACAGAGCCCTGTTCTTCTGTTCCGTACTGGCAATGGCAAGTGGAGCAGCGGCAGCCTTGGCCCTGCGGCCTACTTCCGCCATGACTTCCGCTATATTGCCTGCTTCATCCACCTTGTTCAGCATTGCCATCCCCTATGCCTCAACTGTCTCGTTGCTGACGGCAGAGCCGCGCACCACGAGATCATTGCGATGGATCATGGCGCTGCGCGCATCATAGCCAAGAATGGCGCTGATCTCATCGCTCTTGTGCCCGGCAATTTTGCGGGCATCATCCGCGTCATAGGCAATCAGCCCGCGCGCAATTTCGATACCGTCTTCATTGAGAACCGCGACAGTGTCACCGCGTTCAAAATGCCCTTCAATTTCCCGGACGCCGGCAGGCAGCAATGACTTGCCGGATTTGAGTGCTCGCACCGCACCTGCATCGACCACCAATCGCCCTGCCGGCTCAAGATTGCCGGAGATCCAGGTTTTCCATGCATTGACCGGTGTGCGTGAGGCTTCAAACAGGGTTGCCCTCTCGCCGCGATCGATCGCCGAAAGCGGCCCCATGCGCACGCCAGAGGTAATGATCATCGCCGTTCCGGCCGCATTGGCAATCTTGCCTGCATCCAGCTTGGTCTTCATGCCACCGCGCGACAGTTCCGACGCAGCAGCCCCTGCCATGGCCTCAATCGCCGGCGTGATGGTTTCAACCAGCGGCAGGAATTGCGCATCCGGATTCTTGTGTGGCGGAGCCGTATAAAGCCCGTCAATATCCGACAGCAGGATCAGAAGATCCGCACCCATCATGGTCGCAACACGCGCGGCAAGTCGATCATTGTCGCCATAGCGGATTTCGGATGTCGCAACCGTATCATTCTCATTGATGACCGGAATCGCCTTCAGCTTCAGCAATGTCTCGATCGTGGCGCGCGCATTGAGATAGCGGCGTCGTTCTTCCGTATCTGAAAGCGTCACCAGAATCTGGCCGGACTTGATGCCGTGGCCGCCAAGCACATCGGCATAGGCCTTTGCCAGCGCAATCTGTCCAGCCGCCGCTGCCGCCTGGCTTTCCTCAAGCTTCAGCGCCTTTTTCGGCAGGCCAAGCACAGTTCGCCCCAGCGCGATCGCACCGGAAGACACCACCAGAACCTCAACACCAGCATGATGCAGCGTGGCGATATCTTGCCCCAGGCTTTCCAGCCATTCGGTTTTCAGCCCCTTGTTGCGATCAACCAGAAGAGCAGAACCAATCTTGACAACGATGCGGCGGTATTCTTTTAGTTTTTTCAGCATTGTTTCATTCCCTCGCCGCGCGCTGATTTATTCTTCGCCCGCAGTCTCACCCGCTTCTTCCGCGCGGCTCAGATCAATCACGCGCGCAAGCTGGCGCAAGGCATCATTCAGCCCTTCATGGCTTACCGCCGACAACAGCAGCGGATCGCGGCCACACGCCTTTTTCAGCGCCTTCACCTTTTCCTTGCGTGCCTCCGCATCAAGCGTATCGATCTGCGACAGGGCGACGATTTCCGGCTTATCGGCCAGCCCATGTTCATAGGCTTCCAGTTCACCACGGATGATCCTGTATGCCCTGGCGACATCTTCTTCCTGCGCCGAAACCAGATGCAGCAGCACGCGCGTGCGCTCAACATGGCCGAGGAAGCGAACGCCAAGACCAACGCCTTCGCTTGCTCCTTCGATCAACCCCGGAATGTCGGCGATGACGAATTCACGTCCGTCAACCCGCGCAACACCCAGATTGGGATGCAGCGTGGTAAACGGATAATCGGCAATCTTCGGCTTGGCCGCAGTCACACTCGCAAGGAAGGTTGACTTGCCCGCATTGGGCAGACCAACGAGACCCGCATCGGCAATGAGCTTCAAGCGCAGCCAGATCGTGCGTTCAACCCCTTCCTGCCCCGGATTGGCATGACGCGGCGCGCGATTGGTCGAGGTCGTGAAATGCAGATTGCCAAAGCCGCCATTGCCACCCTTGGCCAGACGGAAACGCTGGCCAACCTCGGTGAGGTCACAGATCAGCGTCTCATTGTCTTCCTCGAAAACCTGCGTGCCCACCGGCACTTTCAGCACCACATCCGCTCCCTTTGCCCCGGTCATGTTGCGGCCCATGCCATGCATGCCGGTCTTGGCAAAGAAATGCTGCTGATAGCGATAGTCAATCAGCGTGTTGAGCCCTTCCACGGCCTCAACCCAGACATCGCCTCCGCGTCCGCCGTCGCCCCCATCCGGGCCGCCGAACTCAAGAAATTTCTCACGGCGGAACGAAACCGCCCCAGCTCCGCCATTTCCGGAGCGGATATAGATTTTCGCCTGATCGAGAAACTTCATTGAATCAAACCTTCCAGAGGCTTCAGCCTCAAATCCCTTCAGATGCGGCCTTACCGCATATGCGTGTTGCAATTACAGCAAAACACGCATCCTGCAAACAGTCGAGAATGCGTGTTCTGGCTCATTTTAAAGCAGGTTTCGCAAAATCGGCAGCAACAACCATTCTTGCAGCGCCGTCATGTGAAACGTGCCTGTCTGTCGGCCTGCACCTATGCCGACCAGCTGCGCAAGCCAACCCAGGTGCGCCGATCCAAAGCATAGCGTTCAACCGGAACCATTCCGGCAGAAAGCGATTGCTGCATGCCTGTTCCGGCATATTGGAATCCGCATTTATGGATCACCCGCTTGGAAGCCGTATTGCTCACCCGGCAGGCGACATGCAGACGATCAATGTCGGTTGCCCGGAATGCCAGATCAATCAGCGCATGAGCAGCTTCTGTTGCATAGCCGCGCCCCCAATAAGGTTCGCCCAGCCAATAACCGATTTCCAGCCCCTCACCATGTTTATAGGCGTGGATGCCACAACTGCCCATGAAAATGCCGGTTTCCGCCTGGGTAATCGCATAGATGCAATTGCCCATTTCGCCAGTTTTCACGCGTTCAACAAATTCCACGGCATGCGCGCGGGTATAAGGATGCGGCATGCGGGCAAGCATATCGGAAACGCGTCGATTATTGGCAAGATGGGCAATGGCATCCACGTCTTCTTCATGCGGCGGGCGCAGAACCAGACGCTCCGTGACAAGGATCGGACACGCAATCCTGTGCGCGATTTCACCGGACAGGCTTTCAGTGTCGGGGCCGCCAAAGCCTGGCGAGACATCGCCCGGTCTGACTGCTCTTGCATAACAGTCTTCTTCCAACAATTCGTCGACCATTTCATACCTCCAAATGCAAAAAGGGAAGATGGGTGTCCCATCTTCCCCTTCGATCTTTTGGCGGCTCGCCTTGGCACCGGGTCCGATGGGACGCCGGTGCTTATGAGAGTGCCCGGCTTACTCTGCTGCTTCCGCGATTGGGGTGACCGACACATAGGTGCGGCCATTGGCTTTCTTGCGGAAAGACACGGCGCCATTCACGGTTGCAAAAATGGTGTGGTCCTTGCCGAGGCCAACATTGGCGCCCGGATGCCACTTGGTACCGCGCTGACGAACGATGATGTTGCCGGCGAGAACCATTTCACCGCCGAACTTCTTCACGCCAAGGCGCTTGGATTCTGAATCGCGACCGTTACGCGAGGAACCGCCAGCTTTTTTGTGTGCCATTGGTGTTCTCCTTTGATCTCTCTATTACTCAGCCGCTTCCGACTTGGCTGCAGCCTTCTTGGGCGCTGCCTTCGGAGCCTTCTTCTCGGCTGCCTTCTTGGTTGGCTTTGCGCCATCCGTAAGGATTTCCGAGATGCGGACGGTCGTCAGTTCCTGACGATGGCCACGGGTGCGCTTCGAGTTCTGACGACGACGCTTCTTGAAGGCGATAACCTTGCGGCCACGGCCCTGTTCAACGACTTCGGCGGTTACAAGAGCGCCTGGAACGGTCGGAGCGCCGATGGTCGAACCAACCATCAGAACTTCGGTGAATTCTACGATGTCGCCAGCTTCACCAGCGATCTTCTCGACCTTGATCAGGTCATTTGCGGCAACGCGATACTGCTTGCCACCGGTCTTAATGACTGCGAACATTCTTTGTCCTTTCGGGTCGTTCGGTCCGGCTCTCATATTTCCAGCAGCATGCCGAATCCACGGGCCGTCTTTTTATCAGTCGGTTTGCTTCAAGCCTTGCGGCTTCTGATCGGTTTTCGGCGAGCCTGAAAACCAGTCACAACAATAGGCGCAGTTCTCCCCGCGCCTAAGGTTGGGTGCATATAGGTTGGTTGGATGGGAAAAGTCAACAATTTTCACATCAAGATGCAAAATGGGGCTTGTCATCTTTCGATCATCCCGTTATTCAGCCGCTGCACTCGGCATTCGTAATCAATGCTCGCAGCTGTTTGGGCTCACAAGGGCTCGAAAATTGGCGCTGCATAATGCGGAGAGGTGGCTGAGTGGTTGAAAGCACCGCACTCGAAATGCGGCATGGGGGCAACTCCATCGGGGGTTCGAATCCCTCCCTCTCCGCCACTTGCCCCCGCGAAAGCGTTCTCCCGATCCGGCTGCGGCCGGAATTTCTCGTTGTTTTCGAGGGTTATGCGGGTGAGGCTGAGCACCGGCGCCGGTGCCAGGCTGCCCGGAGGCGGTCTCTGAGGCCCGATATTCTCCGGACCTCATGACTGCGCCGGTTTGGTGAATTCTTCACAAGGCATTGAATTTGAACGGGTTAATCTCCTACTCGCTGAACACTTCGATTTCAGGGACATTCTTTGAAGAAGGAACAGAAATCGAACCTTTGGTCGAATTACGAAGTGGCTGGGCTGTCCCTTCGATCCTCGAGTGGGACTTGTATGGTGACGCCCGATCATCGAGAAACCCCTGACCGTTTTCCGGCCAAGCGGTGCTTCTCATGTTCACGCCAACGGGGCACATGCGCTGTCATCAGCGCCTTGAAGACTTTGCCATGGTTGGGAACCCGTAGATGCAGCAACTCGTGTGCGATCACGAAGTCCTGGAAGCACTTCTCCTGATCGGCCAGGTCCTCGGCAAGTGTGATGATACCGCCGGTTGAGCATGATCCCCACTTGCGCGTCATGCGCTGGATTCGAACAATGCGCGGTGTCGCCTTCAGACGCTCACACCAGTAGTCGACCCGGGCACGGAGAGAGGCGCGTCGGTCTTCAGGACTCGGCATCGTGATCGCCGTCGAGCAGGATCGCGAGCACCACATCGACGACCCGGCCACGATCTTCCTTACCGAGCCCGAGCAGCGGGCGGTACAGTGCGGCGCGCAGCTTCCGGCGCTCATCGTCATTGACCCTGGCATTAGGGTACCTATGCGTTTCAGTCTCTGCATCCCTCGCCAGCTCCATCGCGGAGATGCCGGCATTGCGCAGCGCTTCATCGTCCTTGAGGTTCCAATAGACCCCGAACGCCCGAGTCGATAGGCCGCTGTCCTTCGCCGCCTTGATCGCCTCTTCCTTTTCCTTTGCCAGCGCGGCCAGCATGTCCATGGCGGCGAGGCCGGTGGTGTTCCGGTTCTCCAGATCCTTCAAGATCCGCTCGGCCCTGTCCTTCAGCGACTGCAGGACAGGCGCGGTATCTGCCTCGTCCTCAATCTCCTTCTGGAGCCCGCGCACGAGGTTGAACACCTTGCCCTCGTCCGATCCCGGCTCGCCGCGCAGCCCTTCCAGAGTCTTGACATCGAAGGTGACCGTCTTGGTCAGCCGGCCGAGGCCCTCCTGCGTCGCGCTATCCTCGACCAGACGGCGGGTTTTGTAGGCGAGGTCGGCGACGTAGCCGACATGGTCCGCATAGGCGTTCCGCACGGCGGCATAAAGCTGCGCCAGCCGCTTGAAGGTCGTGATGTGATCGCGCAGTTCGGGCGAAGGCGAAAGGATCTCCCACAAGGCTTCGATCTCCTTGTAGGCCTCGAAAAACGCCTTACGCGGCTCGGGATCGAGGAAGCGGCCATAGACCAGCTTCTCCAGCTTCTCATCTGCGCTGCCCTCATCGCCGGCGTCGAGGTAATCGATCTTGGCCTTCTCGATCTTGCCCAAGAAATCCTTGAGCAGGAGGTCCAGGTCCTCGATCACGTCGCTGACGTCGGAACTGTCGAACTGCAGCGCCTTCTTCAGTTCGCGCAGCACGCCGACGAAATCGACGACGAGGCCGACGCGCTTCTGCACGCCATTGGCATCGACATAGGGCCGGTTCACGCGGGCGATGGCCTGCAGCAGCACGTGATCCCGCATCGGCTTGTCGAGATACATGCAATAGAGTAGCGGGGCGTCGTAGCCGGTCAGCAGCTTGTCGGTGACGATGAGGATCTTTGGGTCCTCGTTCGGTTTCTTGAACAGCAAGCGCACATCGGCCTCGCGCTCGGGCGAGAGCTGAACCTCGGCGACCAGTGGGCGGTCAACCACGTCCGCTGCATTGTCCGTGTACACTGCCTCGGACCACTCGGGCGGTAGCAGCCTGTCTAGCGCCCGTTTGTACTTGGCGCATGCTTCGCGGTTCACGCCGACCAGAAACGCCTTGTAACCGAGTGGGTGGACCTTCTCCCGGAAATGCTCGGCGACGAAGGCAGCGACCTTCTCGACGCGGTCATCGGCGGTGAGAAAGGTGCGGAGGCCAACGGCGCGGTCGAGTACCCTGTTCAGTTCCTCGACATCCGTCACGCCCTCGGCAGCGGCGAGCTCGAAGAATTCCTTGTCCAGCCGTTCGGCCGGCACGGTCATCTCGCTCGGTGCCATGGTGTGGCGGATGGGCAGGGTAGTCTCGTCTTCGATGGATTCGCGGATCGAATATTTGTCGAGATAGCCCTGCTCGTCCTCGATGCCGAAGATCTTGAAGGTGCCTTCGCCTTGCGCCGTCTTGGCGATCGGTGTGCCGGTGAAGCCGATGATGGTCGCGTTCGGAACCGCAGCCATCATGTAGGTGCCGAGGTCCTTGGCGACGGAGCGGTGCGCCTCGTCGATGAAGACGTAGATGTTCTCGCGAGTATTGGCGTCTTTGTCGATGCCCTCGAACTTGTGGATCATCGAGATGATCAGGCCGCGCTTGTCGGTCTTGAGCAGCTCCTGCACCTCGGCCTTGGAGTTCGCCCGCCAGACCGGGATGTCCTGCTGCTGCATCTCGCCGAGCAGCTTTTCGACCCAGCCCTTGAGCTGGCCTTCGAGCTCGGTGCGATCCACCACCAGGATGACGGTGGCGTTCTGGAACCGCGCCTTGTCTTCCAGGATCAGCTTCGCGGCGGTGAGCAGGGTGAACGTCTTGCCTGACCCCTGCGTGTGCCAGACGAGGCCGCGCTTCTTTTCCTTGTCCTCGCAGCGCGCGACGATCTTGTCGATGGCGATGCGCTGGTGCTGGCGCAGGATCGATTTTCTCGTCTCGCCGTCCTCGACATAGAACAGGATCCAGTCGCGCAGCGTGCGCAGGAAGTCGGTCGGCTCGAAAAAGGCCTGCACCGCGAACTTGTAGGTCTCCTCGGGCTGCTGCTTCCAGCGTGCCATGAAGCGGCGGTTGGCGTTCCAGGTGACGCCGTACCAGTAATCGAGCAGATGGGTGACGTTGAAGAGCTGCGGCGCGCCGATCAGCTCCGGCGTCTCCTTCTCGTAACGCTTGAGCTGCGTCACGCCCCGGTCGATGGCGCCGCCATCCTTGGGGTTCTTGTGCTCGACGATGCAGACGGGCACGCCATTGACGACGAACATCACATCCGCCCGGTTGCCCTTGCGCGCCGGCGGCTTCAGCTTCCATTCCCAGGTGACGTGAAAGACGTTCTCGCCCGGATGCTCGAAGTCGATGAGCTGAACATGGCGGTGGCGCTTCTCGCCCTCGTCGTACCATTGCCGCTCGCCGCGCAGCCAGGCGAGCATGTCGCGATTGCCCTCGATGGTGGGCGGGATCGCCTCCAGTTTCTCGATCACCTGGCGGATGGCATCGGCCGTCATCCACGGATTGAATTTGGCGAGCGCCGCCTCCAGCTCATCGCGGAGCATCATGCCGGCCTCGCCGCCGCGCTTCTGCTTAGCGACCTCGGGCGTGATCGGCGTCCAGCCGATGCCAACGGCGTGGGTCACCATCGGGAACTGGACCGTGCCGGCCTCGCTGATCTTCAGTTCGCTCATGCCGCCACCTCCGCCACCGGCTTCGCATCGAGCGCCGAGAGGTCGAGATCGGCCACGCGGATCTCGCCGGTCATCAGCTTGTGCAAGAGCGCCTTGAAGAGGTCGTCGAGCACGGCGCGCTTGCGGCGGTGCAGGTCGATCTTTCGGTCGATGGCCTCGAGGACGGCGACGATCTCGCGCTGTTCGTCTACGGTTGGCAGCGGGAAAAGGACAGTCCGAAGTTTGGTCGCATTGATATTAGCTTGCCCAACTGCGCGGCTCGCAAGTTTCTTGATTTCACTCTGGGTTTTCGGCCAATTCATAAAGTAATTCAGGTAGGCTGGCAGGCACCGCGCCTCGTCCAACGAAACCCGTACGAGATAAGACGCGAAGACTGCATCGCGCGGGTCTTCGACGATTGCCATGCGGCCGACAAGATCAATGCTGTTGGTTCGATTGAAAAGCAAATCTCCCGGTCGCAGGCGGAAAGTCTCGAATGTCGCTTCATCCAGGTCGACGAACTGAAGGTTGCGGAAGTGGACCTTTCCGTCTTCTTGGCAGTTCATGCGTAAAATTGGGTAGGCTCCCGATGGCTGTCCACGAACAGAAAGACCATATTGCGTGTTCGTCGCAACGCTGCCGATCGACACGACTTCCCAGCTCTCCGGCACAGGGCCGATCTCGGTTTCCTTCTGCGCCTCGCCGCGCAGGCCCTTCGTGAACAGCGCCCGCATCGCCGCGCGCTTGAGGTCTTGGGCAGTAGCAAGTCCGTCGTCCTGCAGCTTGATGGCATGCCGCACGAGATCGAGGACGTCAGCGATCTGCTTCGGCTCATCATTCGGCGGCAGCCAGATTTCGATGCGGTCGATCTTCTCTTGGTTAAGGGTGTTTCCCTTTACCTGCCGATCCTGCAGCGCGTCATAATCAACTTGTGCTAGGAAGTAGCCAAGAAAGCGCTGGTCCACACCATTGCGGGGGTGAATCGCGATGATTGCCTCATTGTGGCAAGCATCGATACCAAGGGTTGCGACCCGTCCGATCGTGAGCTTGAAGCTCATGATCAGCGTCCCTGCGGGCACGGTCTTCCCGCGAAAAACCTCTCGAAACGCCGCTCGACTGATCTTTTCCTTGGTCTCAGTGACGGTGCCGAACTCCGTCATGTCAGAAATCGCGACCCAAGGAACGCCATCATCGGCGCCCTGCCAATAGTCAGGGTTCGCGCGAGCTGGAGTCCGGCCTGCCTTGTAGTCTGCAAGTTCCGCGAACGGGATCGCACGCCATCCGTCTGGGATCATTTCTGTTCTCCCAGGGGCGCCAGCATCTTGGCGAGCTTCTCGTCGATCTCCCGCGCAGCATTGTCGAGCTCAAACAGGTCGGCGATGATTTCTGCGATCGGCCGCTGATCCTGCTCGGTGGTACTACCCACCCACCTGCTCGGACTGAGATTGTAGTCTGCCTCGGCCGCCTGCTCCCGTGTGATGACAGCGATCTCGCCCTCGACCGGTTCGCCCTTCAGGTAGGCCGCGGCCAGCGGGCGAATGTCCTCCTCCGGGATGAAATTCTTCGGCCGCCCCTTCTGCACGCGGCGTGAGGCATTCAGAAGGACGATCCTGTCCTTGCGCGCTGCGGGCTTGCGCTTGGACAACACGACGATCACCCCGGCGGCGGTGGTGTTGTAGAAGAGATTGTCAGGCAACAAGATCACGCCGTCGATCAGGTCGTGCTCGACGAACCACTTGCGGATGTTCCGCTCCTTGTCCTCGTTCTTGCTGCCTGAGCCGCGCGTCACCGCGCCGGTATCCAGCACCACCGCCGCGCGGCCCCTGTCGTTCAGGCAGGCGAGCGTGTGCTGGAGCCACGCCCAATCGCCCTTGCCGGTGGTGGCGCCGCCAGCCGTGCGGAACCGGTCGAACGGATCGTCGGCAAAGATGTCCGGATTGAACGGCTGGTTCCACATCGGATTGGCCACGACGATGTCGTAGGTGCGGATCCTGCCATCCGCCGTCTTGAACTTCGGATTGATCATCGTGTCGCCGCGCGCCATCTCGACGCTCATGTCGTGGATGATCGCGTTCATCTGGGCGACGGCGTAGCTCTCGGCGGTCAGCTCCTGCCCATAGAGCTTGAGCGGCACCTTGCTGGTGGGGTCGAGCTCACGCGCGACGAGTTGGAGCTTGACCAGTAGCCCCGCCGAGCCGCAGGCATAGTCGTGGCATTCCTCGCCGGGCTTCGGGCGCATGATGTGCGCCATCAGGAATCCCACCTCGGTCGGCGTGAAGAACTCGCCGGCGCTCTGGCCAGAGCCCTCCGCGAACTTCCGCAGCAGATACTCGTAGGCGCGGCCGAGGAAGTCGGGCTGCACGTCGGCGAGGCCGAGTCGGTAGCGCGGGTCGGAGAAGGTCTCGACCACCTGACGCAGCTTGGCCGGATTGATGTCGCGCTCACCGTTCCGCTCAGCGGCGAAGTCGACCACGTCGATGACGCCGGACAGGGACGGGTTCTGCCGCACCACCGCGCGCACGGCCTTGGTCAGATGCTCGCCGATGTCCTTCGGGCGCGTGGGGCGGCCCTGGTCATCGTTGGGCCATTCATAGGACTGCCGACCGCTGATCACGGCCCATCTCGCCTCGGGCGGCAGATAGAACCGGAGCAGTTCGTGGTCATCCTCGGCGATCTCGAGGGCGGTGTCCCGATCGCCGTACTCCTCCGCAAGGCGCGCGATCTCGTCGTCGAACACGTCGGACAGTCGCTTCAGGAAGAGCAGCGGCAGAAGGTAGTCCTTGAACTTGGCCGCGTCCTTCTCGCCCCGGATCGAGCAGGCGGCATCCCAGAGCATCTGCTCCATGGACTTCGTCGACGGTGTGGTGGAACGTGTTCCTGCCCGGCGGCGCGTCACCTTTTCGGCGGCGGCGATGTCGTCGGATCCGGCTTCAGCCATGTCCACCCCAGCCTCTTCGGCGAGAGCGGCAATGGTGGCGCGGGCCGCCTTCTGGGGCAGGTTGGCGCCGCCTTCCCAGCGGTTGACCGTGGCGAAAGATACGCCGAGCCGCTCAGCAAGCTGCTCCTGCGTAAGATCGAGCTCGGCGCGGATGGCGCGCAGCGTGGCGGCAATGGCGTGTGATTGTGTCATGTTTGTTATGTATGCTATATCGCATGATGGGTCAATCCCCCAGAATGCACCTCGCTGCAGAGTGGTTCGGAGGCAATTCAGCCTGTCGAAGCGACGAACTCTGCGCCGCCCATTCTAGCGAGAGCGGCTCCATAAGGCGCACCAACGTCACCGCTGGCCCCTGCTTCCCGTCCAGGATCGCCTCGACGATGTCGGGCGCGAGCAGAGTGAGCCGCAGGACGCGGGTCATGTAGGAGGGCGCGATGCCCTCCCGTTCGGCCAGTTCGGCGATGGTGGCGTATTCGCCCGACTCGAGCATCCGTTTCCAGCGGAAGGCGCGCGCCAGCGCCTTGACCAGCGTGCTGTCGGCCCTGCGCGGCTGGGCGGCGCCCTCCGGCAGCTGCATCTCCTTCCGCCCGCCGCGCTTCACGATGCGGAACGGGACATGGAGCGTCACCGTCTCCGGGACCGGAGCCCCGCGGGTCATGCTGCCTCTCCAACACCGCCGGCCAGCATCTCGCGAGCGAGGCTGCTGAGTCCGTCGACGCGGAGCCCGACGTTGAGCCCGTCCGTGCCAATGTCGACACGCTCGACCACCAGCGCCACGATTCGGGCTTGCTCAGCGGGGAACAGTTCGTCCCACAGTGGATCGAGCCGGGTCAGTGCCTCACGAGCGTCAGTCTCTGCGATGTCGCCGTCGTGGGCGCGTGCCGCCTTCCATGTCCCCGCCACAATCTCGGGCTGGCGGAACACGGCACGAAGCTGGTCGATGACGGCAGCCTCGATCTCGCCTGCCGGAATGCGGCCGATGGGGCACGACCCGGCGCCATGTTTCAAAACCGTCTGGCTGACATAGTAGCGGTAGAGCTTGCCGCCTTTCCGGGTGTGGCTGGGCGAGAACGCCGCGCCATCGGGGCCGTAAAGCAGCCCTTTCAATAATGCCGGCGTCTCGGCCCGGGTCCGCGCGGCGCGCTTGCGGGGGCTTTCCTTCAGGATGGCGTGCACCCGGTCCCATGTCTCGCGGGCGATGATGGCGTCGTGCTCGCCGGGATAGCTGTCGCCCTTGTGCACGGCCTCGCCGATATAGGCGCGGTTGCTCAGCATCCGATAGAGATATTTCTTGTCGATCCGGTTGCCGCGTGGTGTGCGGATGCCGCGCGTGCCGACCTCGCGCGCCAGTTCGGTGCAGGAGCCGATTTCGAGGAACCGGGCGAAGATCCAGCGCACATGCGCGGCGGTGTCCTCGTCGACCAGCAGCTTCCGGTTTTCCACCCGGTAGCCGAAGGGCGGCACCCCGCCCATCCACATACCCTTCTTCCGGCTGGCGGCGACCTTGTCGCGGATGCGCTCGGCCGTGACCTCTCGTTCGAACTGAGCGAAGGAGAGCAGGATGTTCAGCGTCAGCCGTCCCATGGACGTGGTGGTGTTGAAGCTCTGCGTCACCGAGACGAAGGTCACGCCGTTGCGGTCGAACACCTCGACCAGCTTGGCGAAGTCGGCGAGCGAGCGGCTGAGGCGGTCGATCTTGTAGACGACGACCACATCGACCAGCCCATCCTCGATATCGTCGATGAGCCGCTGCAGGCCGGGCCGTTCCAGCGTGCCGCCGGAGACGCCGCCGTCGTCATACTGATCGCGGACCAGCACCCAGCCCTCGGATCGCTGGCTGGCGATGTAGGATTCGCAGGCCTCGCGCTGGGCATGCAGGCTGTTGAACTCCTGCTCCAGCCCTTCCTCTGAGGATTTGCGGGTGTAGACCGCGCAGCGCAGCTTGCGGACGGGTTTCGATTTTTCCGGTGGCTTCGTCATTTCCGGCCCCTGTGGTTCCTGAGCCCGAAGAAGACCCAGCCGTTCCAGCGCGTTCCGGTGATGGCGCGGGCGATGGCCGACAGCGACTTGTAGGGGCGGCCCTGCCACTCGAAGCCATCGGCGGTGACGGTGACGACCTGCTCGACACCCTGCCATTCGCGCAGCAGCCGCGTGCCGGTGATCGGGCGGTCACGGTCGGCGCGCATGCCACGCTTCTTCCTCTCGCCGCCGTCCAGTTCTTCGCCAAGCCGCTCCAGTCGCCGTATCGTTTCGGGCTTTAGCCCGCCATAGGCGAGTTCCTGGATGCGGTATGCAAGGCGGGACTCGAGGTAGCGGCGGTTGAACGGGGGCGGCTCGCTGTCGAACAGGTCGCGCCACTGTTGCTTCAGGTCTGGCGTTGGCGTGGTCTTCAGCGCGGCCAGGCGCGCGGGGATGGTGTCGGGCTTGTTCATGCATCTCTCCGGTGAGTTGGAGTTGCATGAGGGCATTGGTCGCTGGACAAGTGTAGGCAACTTTCTCCGGTATCGTCAGATACTTCGCCACTTTCCCGCATCCGCAGCCGGACCAGCCCGAGCGCCAGCAGACCGCACAGCTCGGCGCGGCGCTCGGCGGGCGTCATCAGGTCGGGCGGCAGCGGATTGGGGCGTTTCATGCGGCCGACCGCTCCGCCCGGCCAAGAACGGCGGCGGTGATCGCCCCACGGTTCCAGCGGAAGTTCAGGTGGCAGTTGGCTGCATATTTCGACAGGCTGAAATCCAGCCCGTTGGCCTCGTGCCCCGCGCGCTGCAGCAGTGCCATCTGTTTCATCGTGGCGGGGTCGTTCAGCCAGCGACGGCTCTTGATCGAGGCGGTCCCCGTCTCGGTGGCGCGCAGGAAATCGTCTGCGGCGGCGAGCGCCTGCACCCGGGTGCCGATGGCAAGCGGCCGGATCGCCCTGCCTTTCGGCTGTCCGAGCGCGTGCCAGAGCGCGCCATCATGGAACACCCCAGCCCAGCCATTGAACCCGCTCGCCATCATCGCCTGGCCGTTGCCATGCAGGTCGCACCAGGCGAACGGCGACCGTTCCAGCAGGTCGATCTCCATCATGTCGAAGGCGGTCAGCAGTCGGGCCTCTGCTCGTTCCCGCGTGAAGACGTGACCGCAGAAATCACAGACCGATGCTCCAAGCGGCAATTCGGCCTCACAGGTCGGGCACAGTTTCCACGGTGCCTGGCCGGGCTCAGGATCGTCCTCGTCGAGGGTGATCTCCTGTTCGAGCGACCCGTGCCGGAGCGCCGCGCCGGCGAAGTCGAGCACGACGCAGTCGGTTTTCACAATGCCGGGAAAACGCGCGGGATCGACACGGCGCAGGCCGCGCCCCACCGCCTGGATGAAGGTGCCCTTGTGCAGCATGGGTCGCAGGATGCCGATGCAGCCAACCGGCTGGCTGTCGAAACCTTCGGTCAGGACCATGCAGTTCGTCAGCACCTGCACCTCGCCCCGGTCGAACCGGGCGATAAGATCGGCGCGCACCCGCGAGGGCATGTCGCCCGAGATCGTCTCGGCCGTGACGCCGGCGGCGCGGAAGGCTTCTGCCACCGCATCGGCATGGCCGACCGTGGCGCAGAAAAAGATGCTGCGCCGGTCCGCCGCCTTCGTCTGCCAGTGCTCGACGACCGCCTCGTTCAGCACCGAGCGGTTCAGCACCTTGTCGGCGGCGCGCATGTCGTAATCGCCCGCAGTGGCCTCCAGCCCGGCCAGTTCGTCCTCGACGCCGAGATCGATGGTATAGGTGCGCGGCGGCACTAGGAGACCGCGCCCGATCAGGGTGCCGATCTTCAGGTGATAGCCGACATTGCTGAAGGTGCGGCGCAGGCTGCGCCCGTCGCCACGACCCGGCGTGGCCGAAAGCCCGAGCAGCCTGATCTCGGGGTTGAGTTCCCGTGCGGCGTCGATAACAGCCTGATAGCTCTGCGCGGCCGAACGGTGGCATTCGTCGATGACGAGATGCGAGACCGGCGCCATGCGTTCGCGCCGGTTGGCGCGGGCGAGCGTCTGGACGCTGCCGAAGACGATGCGGCCGCCCCAATCGTCCTGCTCGGCCTTGACCACCGAGGTGGTCATTCCGGTCACGGCCCCGATGGAGGTCCGGTTCTGATCGATCAACTCGTCCGTGTGCTGCAGAACCAGGACGCGGTCGTGTCGCCGGTGTTCCAGTTCCTCACCGATGTAGAAACCGGCGATGGCGGTCTTGCCCGCCCCGGTCGGCAGGACCAGCATGGTATTGCCGTGGGTGGCGGTGCGGTCGCGGGCGGCATCGACTGCCGCCCTCTGATAATCGCGTGGAATCATGACCGTCCCCCCCCCTCAGCGTGCCCAGAAGGGCGCGGAGCCGGAGGACGGCGCGCCCGACTGGCCCATGCCGGTGTTCGACAGATGGGCGCCCGTCGCGGTGAACTGACCCTGTTGCGGCGGCTGCGGCACGCTGCCCATCAGGCGCGCATATTCGGCATGGTCGGCGCCGATGGCCGCCTTGATGACGTTGCGGCCGCTGTCCTCGGGCTTGTCCTTGTCGCGCTCGATGCCGATGCGGGCCACGAACTCGAGCCCGCTCAACTCGCCGAGGCTGCGGATCATCCGCGCCGCACGAGCGGCGTTCGACTGGTCGTCGGCGCGCACGCCCCGGGCGGATTCGAGGATGCCGCGGATCATCGCGCGACCGCGATTGCCGTAGGTGTCGTCACCCGGGCCGCCCGCAGCCTTTCCCCGAAAGCCGATGCGGGTGTAGATGCGACGCCGCGCGAAGGGCCCCTCCATGATCACCGCTTCGGTGTTGAGGTAGAGCGCCGGGCTGGTCTTGCTCTGGGTGAGCCAGCCCTCGGGCCCCGCGCCACCGGGGCGGATGGTCAGGCAGACCTTGGCCAGCGTGTTGGCCGGGATGAGGTCGAAAGCGGCGTCCTGCGTGTCCGCGCCGTTGAAATCCATGTCGCTCGCCATGGTCATGCTCCTTGCGTCGTCGAGGGGTTGGGTGCGGTGGCGGCCGCGGGCAAATCGAAGTTCAGGCGAGCTGCGCCATCGGGGCGCGGACCGCGGATCTTCGTCATGAGCCGCCCGAGATGGGCGGGCTCGATCATCGACAGCCGCCCGCTGCGGTCCTTGGCCGGCAGGCCGAAATCGTTGATGGTGGTGCAGATGAAGGCGCGGAACGCCTCGCCCTTCTCGGGGCGCAACTCGGTCAGGGTGATGACCTCGTCGACGATGCCGGGCAGTTCGAGCCCGGTCTTCGAGCCCTCGATCTGCATCGAGAAGAAGGGCTTGCCGAAATCGTCCAGCTTGCGGTCCAGCAGCCCGACCAGCCAGATGTTCTTGGCGGGCGTGTGCTGCAGATGCGTGAGCCAGCCGATCATCTCCTGGCCGAGCAACCCGTAGGTCGCGCGGAGATCCGGCTTGCCGGTGCGGTCGGATTGGGCTTGGGATTGACCCTTGCACCACTGAAGGCAAATGCGAGAGGCGACGGAGATGCTGTCGACGAAGACGGTGTCGTATTTGTCGAGCTGGGTGGCGGGGCCGAAGGCGGCGCAAACCCGTGCGAAGTGCCCGGGCCCATAGGACTGGTCGTCCCGCATCGCCGGGTTGGCGCCGCCGATCCAGGCCGCGAGATCGCGGGCGACCTCCCAATCGCGGATGCGGATCTCGTCGCCGGGCCAGCCCTGCACGGCGAGCTCGCCCGCCTCGAGGTTCAGAAACAGCGTGCGCTGCGGATCGAGGGTCAGGAGTTGCGTGGTCTTGCCGATGCCGGAGGTGCCCGTGAGCACCCCCTTGATGCCGCGCGCCTCGCGCAGCCGTTCGTCGGCGGTGATGATCCGGAGCGGCCCGGCGCCGAACGGGGCGCTCACTTGCCGCCCTCCAGATCCCGCACAGCAGCCGAAATGGCGATGTCCGCGCCACAAGCGCCCTGGCGGCGTGCCATCTTCAATACGTCGCCAAGCGCACTCGTGAGCCGGTAGAGCTCGGACTGCTGCCACGCCAGGGCGACAAGCGCGAACTCGATGTCGTCCACAGTGGCGCGCTCGATCGGCACCGCGCGGTTCGGCCTGTCGGACAGGGCCGGAACGTTGATCGTGTCGGGGATCGCCTCCATCCAGCTCGACTGGCGCAGGCGTTTCAGGGGGGAAGTCGTGAACATGGTGATGCTCCGTGTTTTCGTCGGTTGGTGTCCAGGGATCGTCGGGAAGACTGCTGCCGGGCCTGACGCCGCCCTGGAGCTTGCGGTCGGAGTGTTTCCCCGCGTGGGGGTGTTGCATTCCTCCGAGGGCCCGGCATGAAACTGGCGGGCCGGGTTATCGCCGGTCCTGTTGTCACCTACCGGCGAGCCTCCGAGACTGTCGGGGCGGTGCCGAGATATGCCGCGAGATCAAGCGCCTCGGCCGCCTTCCGGATGGTGGCGAGCCGCGCGTAGACGGTGCTCCTATGGATCCCGAGGGCTTCGGCCGCTTCCGTCGGCGACATGTCGATCAGCGCCAGCGCGAGGGCGCGGCAGGTCGGGGTCAGGCCAGCAAGGAGCCGCTGGACGTCCCGGACCAGCCCGAACGCCTCGTCTGGTGCGCGTGTGACGGCGGCATGCGGCATCACGCTGTCGGGCAGCGTTTCCGCGAGCGGCAGCATCTCGTCATCACCGCGCCCCTCGGCGGGACTGTCGAAGTCGATCCAAGTCCGCTCGGCCCGCAGCCGTTCGGTCGGCGCGGCCAGCGTGGCGATGCGGTTCGCCAGAACGCGGTCGGCGAAGGTGTCGTACTGACCGCGGGAAGGATCGAACTTCCCGTCCCGGCGATAGAGGTGCAGCCGCAGGTCCTGCTTGATGTCCTCGGCGTCCATTCCGGGGACGGAGCCCGAGCGGGCCAGCCGTTCGGCGCGAATGGTGATGTTACGGGAGACGCGCGAGTGCGCGTCGCAAATGAGGTGGAAACGCTCCATGAAGTTTCGCCTTCGTCCAGGTGGACGGGCACGCGGCCCGAGTGCCTGGCACCGGCGAAAATTCGTTGGAGGGCCTCGAAATCAGGGGGATCGGAAAACGAAAAACCCCACGAAACCTTGCGGCTTCATGGGGTTGGGTGGGATGGAAAAAAGTTCGGAAAGGGTCAGTCGTCGTCGACGAAATTTCGGTCGCGCTGGTCAGCGCGACCCTGACGCAGCGCACTTGCATCGACAAGGAAGCGTGCCGCGTAACAATCGTCCTCGGCCGTGAACGGATCGTCGACGATCCCGAACTGCGCCCTCAGCGCGGCGGCGAGAAGCTGGCGCTGCCGATCGTAACCGCGCTCAAACTCCCCCAGGATTGCGACCACGTCGCGCGAAGGACGACGTCCCTTGATGGTGGAGATCGGAAAGGACCGAGGCAATGCCCCGCCAAGCGCGGCACAAGCAAGGAGCAGCCGCCACTGGCGGTTCGGCCTGCCGTTCCGCTCATCCCGCATGCCGATCTGGTCCGGTTCAAGGCGCGCCGGAGCCTGCCCAAGATAGCTGACGTTGAGCACGGCCTCCTCGCGAAACGCGAAGCGCAGATCGGACCAGCGGGCATTTGCAGGCAGAGTCATCACCGGACGCCGGACGACGTCACCTGCGTCCGTCAGCGCCGCGATCTCGGGCGCGAAGAGATCGACAAGTGGCATGGCAGCGACGAATCCCTTGCGCGGTGGGGGGGCGAAGTCGAGGCATTCGGCCCACGTCAGAACACGCCCTCGCCGGGCCGCAAGAAAGGCCGGAACGTCCGGGTCAATCGCGCCGAGCGATGTCACCAGCAGGACGAATGGCAGATTGCGACGATCGAGGTCGAGGACGTCTGCCCGGCCGAGCGGCGCGCCCGGGCTTGTGAGCGCAGCGAACACCGGAAAACTCCGGCCGGCGGCAATGGCATGATCGCCGATGTGCAGAAGGACCGCCCCGCGCGAAGGCGCGGTGGGAACGACAAGGCCAAGCGCCGTGGCAATGTCGGCGAACAGCCTGCGGCGGTCGAGTTCACGGATGCGGATATCGTCGGGATTGATGTCGAGGGTTTCGCAGAGTCGCCCCGGATCGCTGCAGACGGCACGGACCAAGCCGCCGGCATGCCGCACGACGTGGCGCGGGCAATGCTCCCCGCCGGGCCAGGGACAGTCGATACGTTCTGCGTACTTGGAGGTTTCCGGAAGGTAGCGTTCGACCAGGGTCCAGCAATCGATCAAGTCGACCTTCCAGTCGAGCGTGTCGGTCGCATGACCGGGGACGCGCTCAATCGTCCTCCAGAACGCCGACGTCATCGTCCTCATCTCCGACGTTGGGGCGGCAGAAGCCCTGATCCTTGAGCCAGCGGTCGATCAGATCGCTGTCGGCATCACGGTCGTAGCGTGCGAGGCTCGGCGGGAGAATGGCAACCGTCCGCTCCTTGCCGTCTCCATCGAACTTGACCTTGAAAACGGCCCGGTCGATGGAACCGCCCGCAAGGCGCCGCTCCCAATTGTCGTCCCAGGCCATGAAGAGGTCGTTCGCCTTGCGCACCTCCTTCTCCTTGGCCTTTCCGCCCCAGAAGCGTTCGATTTCGATCAGGCGCACCTTGACGATCTCGGAGACAGTGTCGTTGTCGAGCGATTTCTCGCCCTTCTCCAGCAGCGGATCGAGGGTGAAGCGGTTCGAGCGATCGAAGTACTCCTCGTCCCCGAAGATGACCCCGCCGAACGTCCGCAGGTAGAGCTCGGTTTCGCCTTTCGTCCCTGCATTGACGGCAAGTTCGTCAGACTCGCCGTCATAGATGACGACGTCGTGCTTCTGCGGTCGGTAGTAGGCGATTCCCGATCCGCCATCATCCTGATGTCGCCCCTCGCGCCGCATCGGTTCGCCATGCCGGACCATGAACCATGTCTTCGTGCCGCGCGGAAAAGCGAATACCCGTGAGCCCTTGCCACGGCGCTTGCGGTCGAACCACTCGTCCATCCGCTCCTGCATGATCGCGGTCTGTTCGACGGTCGGATCCGGAGCCGGTCGCGGCTTGCCGCTGTGGCCCGCGAAGTAGATGAAACGCGAACGTGTGAATGCCACGGTCTCGGCATGCTGACGTCGCAGCAGATCAGGTTTCTGGAGCCAGATCTGCAGGGCGATGTCCGCATCGGATGGTTCCTCACCGGCCTCGATCGTGAGGCCAGCCCGTCCTGCCGCCTCGATCAGCTCCTCGGCGGTTTCCTTGGTCGCGGTCTCGTGCACGTAGAAAAGGGCGTCGACCATTTCGGGCGGCACGTTTTCGTCGGGCTTCATCAACACTGCAGCAAGATCGTCGTAGGGAAAATCCTCATCCGCTTCGACCGGAAGTTCAAAACCCCGCGCCGAAAAATATTCCGCCCACGTCGCGAAGAACTTCAGAAGGTGCTTCGGCGAAATGCTCTTGAGGCGATCAGGGTTGGTGAAGCTTCTCGGGTTGAATGACGCCATGCGCGACTCGGCTCCAGGGTGAATCGGGGAAAGTTCAGTCTATCGGCAGAGTTGTGAACGCACAAGTCCATGTTCCCGAAGTGTTCCGAACCGCACATCCGACAGTCAGGACAGCCAGCCGGTAGGTGAGGAGAGCATCTGGAGCTCTCCCATGACCACAATCCCCTTCGCGCGCCGCGCTGACATCCATCCATGCCCGCATGCGGCCCCGGCACATGAGGGCTGCGCATGATCGATCCCGATGAACGTGAACAGGCCGCGCTCCGCGCCGCCTTGAAGAACATGGCCGAACTGATGGCCGAGATCGGCTGGACCGCGCGGTTCGCCGACCTCAGCGAGGCGCAGGCGCTCGCCCTCGCCACCGCTGCGGTCGACGGCTTCCAGGAAGCGATGATGGCCAGCGCACACCGGCCCGATCCGGAGGTGCCGTTCTGATGGACGCCGGTTTCGACTTCAACCACCGGGAAAAGCCGCCGAGTTTCGCGGATACCGTCAACACCTGCATCGACACCGCCCTTGTCATGGAACAGGCAGAACGCCCCGCCCGGGACTATCTTGGGGGCAGCCGGCTGGGCGACATCTGCCAGCGCAGGCTGCAATACGAATACCTGAAGACGCCGAAGGATCCGGACGCCGGGTTCTCGGGCCAGTCTCTGCGCATCTTCGCGCTCGGGCACGTCCTCGAAGATCTGGCCATCGAATGGCTGCGCAAGGCCGGCTTCGATCTCAGAACGCGCAACCGCCATGGCGAACAGTTCGGGTTTTCCGCCGCTGGCGGTCGCCTGCAGGGGCATGCGGATGGCGTCATCGTGGCCGCGCCAGACGGCATGGCGGTTCCGGCGCTCTGGGAGTGCAAGTCGGCCAATGCGAAGAACTGGCGCGACATCGCCAGGCGCGGCGTGGTCAAGGCCAAGCCGATCTATGCGGCGCAGATCGCGCTCTATCAGGCCTATCTCGGGCTCACCGATGCGCCGGCGCTCTTCACCGCGATCAACAAGGACAGCTGCGAGATCTGGCACGAGCTGGTCCCGTTCGATGCCGAACGCGCGCAGTCCGCCAGCGACAAGGCGGTGCGGATCCTGCGCGCCTGCGACGCGGGCGAACTCTTGCCCCGGCACACGGAGGATCCCGAGCATTTCGAATGCCGCTTCTGTGCCTGGAAGGAGAGGTGCTGGGCATGACGGACGCGCCAATGTGCAGCCCCGACACGACGCTCGCTCCGGATCGCGACATGATCGCGACCTACGCAAGCGTGGTGTTCGGCTATTGCGAGCATCTGGTGCCGGTGCGGGCGCTGGCCGAGAAGGGGGCGACGGACGCGCCTCCGCACACGCCGTTTCTGCCCGCCGACGACAGGCTCGCCGAGATGCTTGCGCGCCAGGCGAGCTGGGCGGCGAACGCGGACATGGCGCTTTTCGTCGTGCCAGGCACGGTCGAGAATCCTGGCGATGCCCGTGCCGAGCACATCCTGCAGACGCAGGTCTTGCTGGTCGATCTCGACCATGGCGACATCGCGGCGAAACGCGCCCATCTCGAACGCCATGTTGGGCGACCCACTCTGGTCGTGGCCTCGGGCGGTGTGACGGCGGAGGGTCAGCGCAAGCTGCACCTCTACTGGCGCCTGACCGAGCCGGCGGAAGGCGAAGACGTCGCCCGCGTGTGCCGGCTGCGCCAGACGATTGCCGCGAAGGTCGGCGGCGATCCGGCCTTCAAATCCGCCCATCAGCCGATCCGCGTCGCGGGCAGCATCCACGCGAAAGGCGGCAGCCGACGGCTCGTCGAGATCGTCGATCACGCCGAGATCGATCACGACCTTGGCGAACTCACCGAGGCAATCCTGGCGATGCCGCCGATGGAGGGGCTCTCGGATGACGCGCTCGATTTCAACGGCGCCGGTCGCGGAGGCGACTCGGTCCCGGAACTGTTCGGGCGTCCGGTTCGCGAAGGCGGCGTCGACGGCACGACCCGCTTCGATGCGCTTTCGCGCGTCATCGGCTACTGGATCCGACGCTGCCGCGAAGGGCACGTCACGCCGGGCGAGGCCTGGGACGAGATCAAGAGCTACAACCTCGCCCGCATCGATCCGCCCTGGCCAGAGGACAGGCTGAAACGGGAAGCCGAGCGTCTCTGGCAGCGCGATCTCGAGCGCAATGGGGCCTTCGACGACGAACTTTCCGAGGGCGCCGATGGCGGTGGCGGAGACAATAACGGCCCGACACCCGTGCGTTTCAGCGAGGACGCGCTGGCGGCGCGCTTTGCAGAAAGGCACGCGGATCGCTGGCGCTACGTGGCCGGATGGGGACAGTGGCTCACCTGGACCGGGGTGGTCTGGCGGCGCGAGGACACGCTGCAGGCCTTCGATCTCGCGCGCCAGGTCTGCCGCGAGGCGGCGGTCCGCGCACCGTCTGCGCGTGTTCGCACCAAGCTGTCCACGGCCGCAACTGTGGCCGCTGTCGAGCGGCTCGCCCGCAGCGATCGCAGGCATGCCAGCACGACCGAGATCTGGGACCGCGACCCCTGGCTTCTGAACACCGGCGATGGCGTGATCGACCTTCGCACAGGCGCGCAGTCCGCCCACGATCCGCAGCTCTTCATGACCAAGGTCGCGGGCGCGGCCTCGAAGGGCGCCTGTCCGACATGGGAGGCGTTCCTTGACACGGTCACGGGCGGCGATGTCGAGCTGCAGGCCTATCTGCGCCGAATGGCCGGTTACTGCCTGACCGGTGTGACCACCGAACACGCGCTGTTCTTCCTCTACGGCACCGGCGCCAACGGCAAATCGGTCTTTGCCAACACGCTGACCGCGATCATGGGCGATTACGCGACTGTCGCGGCCATGGACATGTTCATGGCCACCCATGGCGACCGCCATCCGACCGACATGGCGGGCTTGCGCGGCGCGCGGATCGTGACCTCCATCGAGACCGAACAGGGAAGTCGCTGGGCCGAAAGCAAGCTGAAGGCCCTCACCGGCGGCGACAAGATCACCGCCCGCTTCATGCGGCAGGACTTCTTCGAGTTCATCCCGCAGTTCAAGCTTCTGATCGTCGGCAACCACAAGCCGTCCATTCGCAACGTGGACGAGGCAATGAAGCGACGGCTGCACATGGTGCCCTTCACGGTCACCATCCCGCCGGCCAAACGCGACCGCCGCCTGTCCGACAGGCTTCTGGCCGAGCGTGACGGCATCCTCGCCTGGGCGCTCCGGGGCTGCCTGGAGTGGCAGGAGACCGGACTGCGCCCGCCCGAGGCCGTGATGGCGGCGACCGAGGATTACTTCGAGGCAGAAGACGCGCTCGGGCGGTGGCTGGAGGAGTGCTGCGATGTCGGCAGCTCATCGTTCGAGTCCGGATCGACCGAGCTTTTCAACAGCTGGAAGAGCTGGGCGGAGGCGAACGGAGAATACGCCGGCTCGATGAAGCGCTTCTCGGAGACCCTGAGCGCCCGCGGCTTCGAAAAATTCAAGACCAGCACGGTGCGCGGGTTTCGCGGGATCGCCGTGAGGGACAACAAGACCGACCTTTTCGAGGGGGACTACAATGACCAGTAAAACAAGGGAAATGGCGGATGTGGCGGGTTATGACCATATAACCGTCACGCGTGCGCACACGCGCGCCCGTGAGATGTTAACCGAACAACCCGCCACATCCGCCACAACCGCCACCGAAGCGCGGGCCACGAACGGAGACGTACTCCCCGACACGGTGCTTGCGCTCGATCTCGGAACCACGACCGGCTGGGCACTGCGCGGCCATGACGGTCTGATCACCAGCGGCACCGTCTCGCTGCGCACGGGCCGCTTTGATGGCGGCGGCATGCGCTACCTGCGCTTCACCAACTGGCTGACCGAGATCGACCGGCTGTCCGGGCCCGTCGCCGCCATCTGGTTCGAGGAAGTCCGCCGCCACGCCGGCACCGACGCGAGCCACATCTACGGCGGGCTCATGGCCACGCTGACCGCATGGGCTGAACTGCGGGGTGTGCCGTACGAGGGCGTCCCGGTCGGCACGATCAAGCGGCACGTCGCCGCCAAGGGCAACGCCGACAAGGCCGCCATGGTTGCCGCCGTCCGCGCCCGCGGCTTCAGCCCGGCCGACGACAACGAGGCCGACGCCATCGCGATCCTGCTCTGGGCGCTCGAGACGAAGGGAGGTGTCGCATGAGATGGCATCCCCACGGCTACGGCGGTCGGCGCCGGGATCCCGAGCAGGTCAAGCGCGAGGGCTGGCAGGAACAGGGCGTCCTGGCGGTCTCCGCTGATGACGACCGTCTCACTTGGCCCGAGCGTGAACTGGTCCGACAGCTCGGCGAGAAGCTCTACGGACCACGTCCTTCCGACAGGGAGGCGCGCCATGGCTGAGCGCGAATGGACTGCCGAGTGCGTCGCCGATCATTTCGAGGAGGCGTTTCGTACCCTGCGCAAGCTGCCGTCGGTCAAGGCGCAGGGGTATTTCAACACCTGGCCGGAGATCGTGCGGACGAGTCGCGAGATTGCCTTCATGGAACCCGAGCCGATGCATATCCGGCCGTCGGCCGCCGCCATCACGCGGCTCGAGCAGACGTTCGACTGGGTGCTCTGGATCGAGGAGGCGGAGCGCAAGCTGGTCTGGTCGCGTGCGGCCCGCGTGCCTTGGAAGGTGATCAGCCATGAGCATGGCTGCGATCGCACTACGGCGTGGCGACGCTGGCAGCTCGCGCTCACAAAGATTGCGGCGCGGCTCAATGCGCAGTGACTCCAATGTGTTGCAACACTTTTCCATGCAACAAACGAGGGCAAATCAGCTATAGTTTTGACTATGCTCGGGAGAGCAGCGCGCCCGCGACGGTGAAAACCATCGCGGGCGTTGTCGTTTCCAGTACTACCGTCACCATCATCAGCATCATCGTCGAGATCAGCACCATGCCTGTCCGCCCGCCGATCCATCGCCCGGTTGGCCGGCGCGAAAAGCGGGAGCGTGACCAGGACTATGCCCGCCAGCGCAATCCGGTGGCCCGTGCGCTCTATCGCTCAAAGCGCTGGCGAACAGAACGCGCATCCTTCCTGCACGATCATCCGCTGTGCGTGGAATGCGCGCGTCACGATCTGATCCGCCCGGCAAGCATCGTCGATCACATCGATCCGCATGGCGGTGACGAGACGGTGTTCTGGGACCGCGCCCGCTGGCAGGCGCTGTGCGCATCGTGCCACGGCAGGAAGACCGCAGCGAAGGATGGCGGCTTCGGCAATGCGCGCCGCCGCTCGTGAGCCCAAGCCCTCCCCCCGGGGAGGTCAAATCTCTGGAGAGTTCGCTCCCAGGACCGCGCGCCACCAACAGCGCATCCGCGGCCAAAATGGCAATGGGGGGGGCGCGGCTAAGATGTTGATTTCACTGGATACCGAAAATGACAATCGCTGAAACTGCGCATATCGGTGTTGATGGCATTGAGCGTCAGCTGGCCGTCGAATATCGCAAGCTTGATGATCTGGTTCCCTATGCACGCAATGCTCGCACGCATTCGGAAGGGCAGGTGGCCGAGATTGCCGGATCGATCCGCACCTTCGGCTTTACCAACCCGGTGCTGATTGCCGAGGATGGCACGCTGATTGCTGGTCATGGCCGCGTGCTGGCGGCGCGCAAGCTTGGCATGGATACGGTGCCGACGATCGTGCTGACGGGTCTGTCCGAGACGCAGCGCCGGGCGCTGGTGCTTGCCGATAACCGCATTGCCATGAATGCCGGCTGGGACGAGGAGCTGCTGGCGCTCGAACTGTCCGACCTGCAGGAGGCCGGCTTTGACCTTGGCCTCACCGGCTTTGCCGATGACGAGCTGCAGAACCTGCTTTACGGCAGCCATGACGAACAGGACGGGCTGACCGAGGATGACGCCATTCCGGAAGTCCCGGTAACGCCGGTGAGCCGGCGCGGCGATCTCTGGTTGCTTGGCAATCATCGCTTGCTGTGCGGTGACAGTACCGATCCAGCAGATGTCACGCGCTTGATGAACGGCGAGCGGGCGGCGCTGTTTGCCACCGACCCACCTTACCTGGTCGACTATGACGGCACCAATCATCCGACCAAGAAGAACGCGTCAAAGCGGGCGAAGAAGATCGCCAACAAGGATTGGTCTGAAGATTATATCGAACAGCCCCACTGGGATGATTCTGCCCAAGGACCGCANTGGGCTGACCGAGGACGACGCCATTCCGGAAGTTCCGGCAACGCCTGTCACACGGCGCGGCGATCTGTGGTTGCTGGGTGATCACCGGCTGCTGTGCGGTGATAGCACCTCGCCGGAAGATGTTGGTCGCCTGATGAACGGCGAACGGGCTGCGCTGTTTGCCACCGATCCGCCCTACCTGGTCGATTATGACGGAACCAACCATCCGACAAAGAAAACGGCCTCGGCGCGGGCGAAGAAGATCGCCAACAAGGATTGGTCTGAAGATTATATCGAACAGCCCCACTGGGATGATTCTGCCCAAGGACCGCAGTTCTACGAGGCCTTCTGCAAGGTGGCGATCGAGCATGCCATTGCCGAGGATGTGGCATGGTATTGCTGGCACGCCTCGCGCCGCCAACGCATGCTGGAAACGGTCTGGGATCAGTTCGATGTGCTGCATCACCAGCAGATCATTTGGGCCAAATCGCGCCCGGTGCTGACGCGCTCGGTGATGCTGTGGGCGCATGAGCCGTGCCTGTTCGGATGGCGTCGCGGCAAGAAGCCCCGCATCAACCGCGAGGGGTTCGAGAGCTGGCCGACCACGGTGTGGAACATCCCATCCTCGGAGATCGAAACCCGCGAGCATCCGACTTCGAAGCCGGTGCGCGTGTTCACGTTGCCTATGCAGCTGCACACAAGACCGGGCGACATCTGCTACGAGCCGTTCTCCGGTTCGGGCTCACAGCTGATCGCCGGCGAGAAGACCGGCCGCCGCGTGTATGGCCTCGAACTGTCGGAGGCCTTCTGCGATGTGGTCGTCAAGCGCTGGCAGGCATTCACCGGCAAGGCGGCCACGCTCGATGGCGACGGCCGCCGTTTTGATGAGATCGCGGCCGATCGAGTGCCTGATGCCGGGACCGCGACCAGGGATGCGGCAGCGGCATGAAGCAATCCCGCACCATGTCTCTGGTGGAGTCGCTGGCCAACGTCGCCGTCGGCTATGGCATTGCCGTGGTGACGCAGATGCTGGTGTTCCCGCTGTTCGGATTGTCCACCACGCTGGCCGACAACATGGCCATGGGCGCGATCTTCACCGTGGTGTCGATCGCGCGCAGTTTTACATTGCGGCGGGTGTTCGAAGCGGTGCGCATTCGTAGTGACGGCACAGGATAAATGTATGGAGAAGCCACCATGGCGGGACGCAAGCCGCTGCCGACGCATCTGAAGCTGGTGAAGGGCACGGCCCGTCCGCATCGCCTGAACAAGGCCGAGCCGAAGCCGGTGGTGGCGACGCCCGAACCGCCTGACCATCTCGACGATGCTGCGAAGGCGAAGTTCACCGAGATGGCCGAGCTGCTGGCCGGCCACGGCGTCATGACCGAATTGGATACGCACGCACTCGCCCGCTACGTCGTGATCTGGCGGCGCTGGCTGGAGGCGGAGCAGGAAGTGAAGCGCCGTGGCCCTGTGGTGAAAACGTCGAATGACAACATCATCCAGAACCCGTTCCTGGCTGTGGCCAACAAGTGCCTGGCGCAGATGGCGCAGATCGAGAGCGAATTCGGACTGACGCCGTCGAGCCGCTCGCGCATCCGTATGGCGGAACCCGCCGAGACGAGCGATCCGTTCGAGGAGTTCCTGAACCGTGGCCGCAAAGCCTAGTTCCCGTGCTTCGCGCCCACTGGACGGGAGCGGCAAGAAGGCTCCATCCTGCCCGGTCACGGCCTACGCGCGCGCAGTTGTCAGCGGGAAGATCGTCGCCGGCCGGTTCGTGCGTCTGGCCTGCGAGCGCCACCTCACGGACCTGAAGGTGGGGGTAAAACGCGGCCTGGTCTGGGATGGTGCTGCGGTACGTCATGCGATCGACTTCTTCGGCCATCTGCGCCATTCGACCGGCGAATGGGCGGGCGAGCCCTTCGTGCTTCAGGGCTGGCAGCAGTTCGTCGTCGGCTCGCTTTATGGCTGGAAGCGCAAGGACGGTTTGCGCCGGTTTCGCACCGCCTATGTCGAGGTGGCAAGGAAGAACGGCAAGTCGGTGCTTCTGGCAGGCACTGCGCTTTATGCGCTGATCGCCGATGGCGAGCCCGGTGCGCATGTGTATTCGGCGGCAACGACGCGCGATCAGGCCAGGATCGTCTTTGGCGAGGCCGAGCGCATGGTGGCGGCGAGTTCGGCGCTGCAATCGAGGATCACACGCACGGTGAACAATCTGGCCGTGCT